>JAKAEG010000163.1 GCA_021819985.1 Nitrospirota bacterium
AGAGGTCCTCCTCAAGACCACTTATTAAACCGGCAGGCAAATATTCGCATTTGTCATTCCGGCTTGTCCGGAATCTTTCTAATATTTAATTGCCGCGTTAATAAAAAAAACCGGTCTTTGATTTGACTGGAAAATTCCTATCTGAACCTGCCGCCTCTTTCTCTTCCAAAGGGCCTTCCGCCGCCGCCGGGTCTGCCTTCTCCTCTGCCTCTTTCAGTCAGCGGACGCGCCTCGCTTACTTTCAGGGGCCGGTTCATTAGAGACTGGCCATCCAGGGTGGAGATAGCGCGTTCCGCGTCCTCATCTGAAGGCATCTCAACAAACCCAAAGCCCTTTGAACGGCCCGTGACCTCGTCTTTTATCACCTTCACGGACTGGACTTCCCCTATTTTCCCGAATGTCTCGCGCAAATCGTCCTCGGTTACATCGTAAGAAAGGTTCCCTACATAAATCTTCTTAGCCATCTTGGCTCCTTTCAGGTTGACTTTCCGGCTTTTAAATTTTTTATCGTGATTTGAACGGCCCTGCTTTAAATACAGTCATTTCATTTCATTTTCAGGAACCTCGCAAAATGGAAAAGAAAAAACATGTCATAATATGCGCCAGAAAAAGCCCCGTCATGCCCGGCCCCTTTTCCTGAATTTCTCCCGGAAAGATGGAAAGTCAATTATCGTGGAAGAGGATCTGAGCACGTGTTTTTTAGCAGTTTGTTCGTTCCATTTCTAATTGAATAGTTGCATATCAAAAGCACGCAGTCAAGAGGAAAATCACAGGTCAATGGATAAAAAGGGGCCGGGACTTTTTTATTTTGCGCTGACGGGCAGCTGCAGGCCCTCTTCGCCGGTCAAAAGTCTTTTTGCGCCTATCAGACGCTTCATGAAATAGGGTGTCAAAAGGCTTCCGATCTTTACCCTGTGCCCGCCCGAGGAGGCATGTATGAAGAGGTTTTGCCCTATATATATGCCTACATGCGAAGGGAAAGAGGCATAGGTCCTGAAAAAGACCAGGTCCCCTATGGACAGGTCATCAAGGCTCACCGGGACCCCTTCGGTGAACTGCTGTCTTGCGGTGCGTGGCAGGGGAATATTCAGCAGGTTGAATACCTTCTGCACGAAAGCCGAGCAGTCGATGCCGTAAAAACTGGATCCGCCGAAGCGGTAAGGGATATTAAGCATCAGTTTGGCAAAGAGCATCATCCTGTCCTTAATGCTGAGTGATTGCAGAGTTTCTGAGCCCTGCAGTTCCTTTATCTGAGTTTCTATCTGAGGGGCGGCTATCCTTGTATCGGCTGACGCGGCAGGCGCAGTTTCATTGGCAGCCTTATCAGTGAGCATTATCGTTTGCCCCGGTCTTAAGTCCTCGGTATCCATTTCGTTTATGGACATCAACTCTTCCGGTTCAAGATGGAACTTCCTGGCTATCCGGAAAAAGGTGTCCCCTTTTTTTACCCTGTATGTCCCAGGCGCCACCGCGACTTCATGGACTGACCTCTTTACAAGCAGCTTTTGGCCTTTTCTGAGTCTTGCTCTTTTAGACTTCAACCCGTTCAGGTGTTTTAATTGTTTAACCGTGGTGCCGTACCGCCTGGCTATGGAAAACAGGGTTTCACCCCTTCTGACCCTATGATATTTTGCTTCATATTTCCGTTTGTAATTCCGCGCGGCCGCGGCGGCCCTGTTGTCTTTTTTCGCCTCTTGCAGGATGCTGTTAAAAATGGCAGAGGTGGTGGAATTTGTAAGCGCGCTCTCCGGGATATTGGCTATTGACGGCATCACGTTGACAGCGGTCTTTATGTTTTCATTTTTCCCATTTCCGGCAATAATACCTTGGTACTTGTCTTTAATCCGGGAGTTGCCGGATGCGACCGCTGTTTGATGGGCCCGGATGCGTTTTGCGTACCGATGGGCATGACGATACGCATAGTGTCTTGCGTGGAGCAGGCGTCTTGCGGACCGGCGGGTTTTGTGTCTTCGGCCTGCCTCCCGGATCCTCAGTTTTTTCCCGGGCTTAAGCCTGTTCGAGGAGAGGCCGTTTTCTCTTTTTAGTTTTTTTACGCTTATTTTGTAACGTTTGGCTATCCTGGAGAGGGTGTCACCTTTCCGGACCCTGTATCTTACGCTCGCATAAGCTGGATGGACATAAAGAAGGATTGCCAGGAAAAGGAGAATGAACTTTTTTGCGGACAACCGCGCGGTCTTTACGTTTTCAGTCCTTCCAGGATACGGAGGGAAGAGAAAGTGAAAAAACCCTTTTGAACGGCTGACCTGCGGCATGCTCCGTTAAAACCCTCCATACTGCGTGTTGTTCTTTGGCAACAGAATATCAGAAACGCGAACTTTTTTTCAATGAAAAAATGAACAGTTTCGAGGAGTTGCAATAATATTTTAAAGTGACGGAGATCACGGAAAAGGAGAACCGGGCGAATGGGGCGGTCCATCCATAACGGCTGGGCGCACCGATGCGCGCCACTATATCCGAACGGCATTCCAGCGTCGTTTTGCTTTATGTTCCTTGGTTGTAGGGGCGGGGCTTGCTCCGCCCGTTTTTCTCTCTTTATACGGCTGTTTTTTTGGCCAGGCAGACTTTGTTTCGGCCCTCATCCTTTGCGCTGTAGAGCGCTTTATCGGCCAGCTCGACCAGTTCTTCTTTTTTGTCAGTGTCCCTGGGAAATGATGAAACCCCTATGCTCACCGAAACGTTTATGGCCTGTCCGCCCGCTTCCATCGGGACCAGAAATACTGCCTTTCTAAGCCTTTCAGCCAGATTTTGCGCCCCAGGTTTGTCCGTTTCGGCAAGAATGGCGGCGAACTCCTCCCCGCCGTAACGGGCCGCCACGTCAGTGTCGCGCATGAGCTTTTTTATTATCGCGGAGACCGTTTTAAGAACGGAGTCGCCTGCCGGGTGGCCGAAGCGGTCGTTTATTTTCTTGAAATGGTCGATATCTATGAGAAGCAGCGAAAGCGGCCTTGGGTGCCGGACCAGCCTTTTGAACTCAGCCGAGAGCGTTTCATCGAAATGACGGCGGTTAAAAAGCCCCGTAAGCGCGTCGGTTTTGGCCATGAGGGCCAGTTTTTCATGCAGGATGGCGCGGGAGAATGTGACTGAAAGCTGGTTTGAGAACATTTTTATGAGTTCTATCTGGTGGGCTGAAAATGAATTTGTCCTGTCGGAAAACATCCCAAGTACGCCAAGCGTGCCCTCCTCCCCGGCCAGCGGCTGAAGCAGTACGGATTTGACATGGAATCCGGCGTCAAACGGCAAGGCGGCAACCGGGTAATTACGAAAGTCGGATATATAGATGGGCTCCTGTCCGCCGGAAAACGCGTTTGCAAGCAGCGTGCCTTTCAGGGTTTTGAAAATATGAAAATTCTTCTTTGCGGATATTCCGGAGAAACCGGACGCAGCCGAAAGCTCGTACCCCTCCTTTGACACAAGAAAAATTGCGTTTGCCATGGGGGCGATCTTTCTTGCCCCAAGGGTCCCCTCATTTGCGACATCCACTTTTGTGAGGTGTTTCAGGAGCCTGGAGCTTTCCTCCTCGAATACCTCAAGGCCCTTCAGGCTCCTTTTCATCTCGGCAAAGACCCGTTCCCGGCCCATCATCCCGGTAAAAAAGGAGGCAAACCTATTGAAATCGGAAACATGTTTCAGGTTGAAGGCCCCAACCCGCCTGCTGTCGCAAACCGCAACTCCCAGTAAATTTTTTCCCAGGATCAGGGGGACGGCAATCAATGAGCAGACAGGCTCGCCGTGTTCATATCCGGCAGACAAAAATTCCTTCCGGTCTATGTTGCTTAAGGAAACAGGCTGCCTGTTTTTCAGGCAGGCCCTTATAATGCCTTCGCTTTTCAGCCTGATCCCGGGGGAGGTGGAGCTTTTGACTGCCATATCTTCCCCCGATACCCGGAAAACAGTTACAGTGTCCGCCTCCAACAACTCCCTGGCCAGAAGAAGGGCTTGGGAGAACTCTTTTTCAGCCGCCCCAAGCACGTCCACGTCCCCGGTGGAGAGGCCGGCCCCGCTTTTTTCTTCATATAGCAGACTTAATTTTTCGGAAAGTCCGGATGAGAGCGCCTTGAACCTCCTCAAGGCCAAATGGGAAAGAGCGCCTGAACTTATGGAAAAAAAGATAAGAGGAATGGCCCCGGGCCTGTGCAGTATCATGTCCCTGGCCCCAAGCGCGACGATTGCCGCCCAAACCGGCCCAAATACCTGCGCGCCAAAAAAAGAGGAACTGGCAACCGCAAGGGGGATATCCAGATAGACCGCCCACGGATGTATCAATGAAAGCCCGCCCGAAACAACCGCAATGGAGAGGAAAATCCCGGTTATATCAAGCGGTTTTTTATCTTTCGGATAAAAGATTTTGAAAATGAAATATCCGCAGACAATCAGAGCGGAGGAAAACCATAAGGCAGGGTGATTGAGAGGGAAACCGAGGTAAAAGCCCGCCGCAACCAGGACCAACGCGGCAAAAGGAATTTTTTCTTTTTCTACTATTTTCTTTTGGCGCAGCCGGCTTAGTCTTTTGAACGTCCTCTTTTGTTCTCCTCTTCCTGGTAGAACTTCCGGTAAAGTATCTCCCATTCCGGGCTGCCTTCAACAATCTTCCTGGAATAGGACTCAAGCTTCCTTTTTACCGCGACGTCTATTTGCTCGCCGGCTTTGATTTCCGCACCGAGCACTCTTTTTATGACCTTCCGGGCCGCCGCCTCGTCACCTTTTAAAGTGACCATCTTCTTTTCCAAAAGCCCCTTCAGCAGGACATGGCTGAGATGGGAGACTTTATCGTCAGAGAGCATCAAAGGACCAGGTTCCTTTCTCTCACGAGTTTCTGTTTGGTAAGGTCGAACATCCTTCTGTAATCGAGCCTTCCCTTTTCGATATCGCTCTCGTATTTCTTGAGAAAGTCCCTTACCTCATCATTGAGCCTGTCTTCAACCATAAGCTCGTCCAGGATTATCGCCTCGGCCTCCACAATGAGAGTGTCCATCGGGACAGAGGGCTCAACCTGGCCCTCGCTCACGAGCTTGCCTATTATTTTTTCGGTCAGCGGCCTTACCCAGGTCTTGGGTATTCTCATCGGTTATTTTTCTTCTTCCTTCATTGCCAGCCTATTTTTCGACAAAAGGCAGAAGGGCGATGTTCCTTGCCCTCATGACGGCCGACGTGAGTTCCCTCTGGTGAAGGGCGCACACCCCGGTCATCCTCCTGGGCAGGAGCTTTCCCCTGTCAGTAATGTATGTCCGGAGCCCCTTCAGATCCTTGTAATCAATGAATTCGACCTTCTCGGAGCAGAACCTGCAGAACTTCCTCCTGTTCGTGAACTTCCTGTGCGGACCTTTGCTGCCTCCTCTGCTTATCATTCTCTTTATACTCCTTTAAAATTTATATTTATAATTTTTATTAAAAATTAAAAAGGCTCGTCTATCGCGTCGTCGGGCGGCGGGACATACGTATCCGGACCATGCGCCGGAGCGCTTTCAGTCTGACGCTTGCCCCCTCCACCGGAGCCCAGAAAACGGACCGTCTGGGCGAGCACTTCGAATTTTGTCCTTTGATGCCCTTCCTGTTCCCATCGGCGTTCCCGGAGCCTGCCTTCCACGAGTGCGGGCCTTCCTTTTGACAAATATTGGCTGCAGGGTTCGGCCTGTTTGCCGAACACAACGATATCTATGAAGAGGACTTCCTCTTTTCCATCCTGAGATTTAAAACTGGAGTTCACGGCAAGTCCGAAACTGCAGATCGGCGTGCCCTGCGCGCTGTACCTGAGTTCGGGATCGCGTGTCAGATTTCCGGCGAAAATAACTTTATTGAACATTTTTTGCCTTTACGCCTTTTCCTCCGGAGCTGCTTCAGCAGGTGAAGCTTCGGCAGCCGAAGTCCCGGCAGGCGCAGCTGGAGCAGGCGAGACCGATTCAGGTGCCGGCGCTGCCGCTGCGGCTGCTGTGGCCTGAATGCTGGCTTCAAGCGCCTTGGTCTGCTTTTTTTCCAGCTTGATGACCATGTGTTTCATTACCGGGTCATAGATCTTATAGAACTCTTCCACTTTCTTGATGGAATCGGAAGGGGCCTTGAAATTATAGAGGACATAAAAGCCTCTTTTGTGCTTGTTGAGTTCGTAGGCAAGCTTTCTGATCCCCCACTCGTCAACCTTTAAGATCTGCCCACCGTTGTCCTGCATCACGCCTTTGATTTTTTCGATAGCGGCGCGCAGGTCAGCTTCGGCGAGCGTGTCATCGAGGATCACAATATTTTCGTAATAATTCACCTTTTGAAACCTCCCTCTGGATATTGGACCGCTTAAAAAACGGCCATAGCCCCCGTTTCCATATACCCCGGGAGCAAAGAGTCGTGCATAATTTATATCATACTATTGGATTTAAAAGCAAATTATTGCCCCACCCGCCCAATTTTAAATCCCCACTCGCCCTCATTGGCCATGTAAACAGTTTTTGTTTTTGAAATACTTTTCCCCGAAAAGGTGTACGTCCAGGAAGCCGCGCTGTACAAAGCAAAGATGGCTTTCCAGAGCGGAATACGGCCTCTAACCCGCGCCCCCGTCTTGCTCCCCGGCTCACAAGTTCCAGGAGGAAACCGCATTTTAGCCCCACTGCGATTTTTGGCAGGCCGGTAATTAGCGTGTTGAAATATCTCGTTCAATTGACAATGTGACTATTTTCATGGTACATTGTAACCACAATATCTATTGTGGAGGTTTTTAAAATATGATTTCTGTGGGAATAAAAGAATTAAAGACAAAACTCAGCAGTTATGTTGACAGGGTACGCCATGGCGAAGAAGTTGTCATAACTGAGCACGGCAAAGAAGTCGCCCTGGTAATTCCAATTTCCAGGGAGCGGCGAGTATTGAAGTCACTTATCGATTCAGGGAAGGCTACGTGGTCAGGAGGAAAGCCTGAGGGTCTTGATAATGTCAAAATCAAAGGCAAGTCTCTTTCCAAAACTGTTATCGAGGAACGGCGGTGATCGTCTATCTTGATACCAGCAGCCTTGTAAAACTATATGTTCAGGAGGCCCATACGGCTTCAGTTAAAAAATGGGTTGAAGATGCTGAAATCGTTGCTACTTGCCGCATAGCGTATCCTGAAACAATGTCGGCAATAAGCAGACGCTTCAGACAAGGTGATTTAACTGAAAAACAATATAATTCCCTGATCTCCAAGTTTTCCGATGAATGGAGACGGTTCGCAGCAGTAGACTTTGAAGAATTGGAGGCTGGGCGCCTGGTGAACTTATATGGTTTGCGAGGGTTCGATGCTGTTCATCTTTCTGCTGCAATGCTGCTGAAGGCAAATCAGAACAATATCTCTCTTTCATTTTCGTCTTTTGATGAGAAGCTGAATATTGCCGCATCTACCGAAGGTTTTACGGTCCTCTCTCCAGAACAATCCGGCCTCTAGAATGTTGAACAAATTTTGATAATTTTCGATCAATAATCCGTCCAGTACACCGTATCTGGCAATATAATACAAATTGTGCAGACTTCGCCCTCAAGTCCTCTTCCTCAGAAAGGCCGCAACTGTGAAAATTA
>JAKAEG010000164.1:0-6377 GCA_021819985.1 Nitrospirota bacterium
CCGATCTAATTATCACAAAATCGTACATGGTGTAGAGCGCTTCCAGCAGGTCCTTCATGCGCCTGGAAACGACCAGTTCGGATGGATTTGGGGCCAGCGGCCCGGAGGTTATGATATTCAGGCCATTTATCTGCGTCTGTTTGATAAGTCCTTCCTCGAACTCCGCGTTCCCGGAGAGGAAAGTGGAGAGTCCTATGGCGTTGTCGGCGCCAAAAGAGTGGTGGAGCTTGGGCTTCCTTAAATCCGCATCTATTATGATCCCGTTGCCGGTGGATTCGGCAAGGGCCATTGCCGTATTTATGCAGATAGTCGTCTTGCCCTCCTTTTCTCCCGGGCTTGTGACCAGTATCGTCTTGGGGGGCTTTGAGGATGATGAAAGCATTATGAAAGTACCTATGGAACGGAATGCCTCGGCAACTGGGCTCCGGCTCTGTGAATAGGTGATCAGCGGGCGTTTTACGATCGCCGGGAATTTTTGCAGGGGGATCATTCCAAGGGCCGGAAGGTGCGTGGCCTTTTCTATCTCGTGTGTGTTTTTGAATGTGTTGTCAAAGTACTCAATAAAGAAGGCCAGGCCTATTCCGCCTCCCAGGCCGAACACCATGGAAAGGAGGATATTTAAAGGCTTGTCGGGTTTATAAGGCACCATGGGAAGCTCTGCCCTGTCCAGCACCTGTATGTTGGTGTCGGTGCGCGTAGCGGCCGCGGTAACCTGCTTCATCCTGTCCAGAAGGGCGCCGTAAAGGGCCCTGTTGGCGTCGACGTCCCCTTTCAATATCTGGTACTGTGAGTTTGCTTTCTGGTAATTGAGGATTTGCGCCTCCTGAGCCGAGTATTCCCGCGCCAGGTATCTCTCGTCTCTCGAATCCGTCTGATAGTCCGAGGTAACCGACCCTATGACCGTTCTCTTTTCGTGGGCTATACTGCGGGAGATGGCTCTCATCTGGCTTTTAAGCATCTGCATCTTCGGGTATTCGGGCTTATATATATTGAGGAGGTTGTAATACTGGGCCTGCAGGGATGCGTACTGCTTACTGAGCTCCTGAATGAGAGAGTTGTTGACGAGGACGGGATTTTCAATGCCGGTTCTGCCAAGCTCGGCATGAAGCGCCTGGGCCTGAAGGCGTTTTGTGGTGGCGGCATTGAGGGCCTGCGATATCTCAGCCAGCTTTTCAATCATGATGTTTTGCTTGTTGTCCTTGCTGTCTACAATGAGCATCCCGTTTTTGGACGCGTAATCGTCCAGGGCAGCCTCAGAGGCCTCGACCTTGGACTTAAACAGGTCCAGTTGCTTTTGAAGCACGGCTCCGGTCTTTTTGGAAGTCTCAAGTCTGCTGTCAATGTTGAAATCAATATAGCTGTCTGCCAGTCCGTTTGCCGTGTTCCGGGCAAGCTCAGGGACCGGCGATATGAACGATATCCTTACCAGCTGGGTTTTCTTCTCCGGCATTATCTGGACCATCGAAAGAAATTTGTCCTCCAGGGAACTGTATTCCTTATCAGAGGGCGCTTTTGCCTGTTGCGAGGAAACGCCGTCTGCGCCCAGTACGGGGATGAGACGGACCAGCCATCCCTTCATGGCCGCAAATACGCTCTTTCTGGCCCGGGGATTGAAATCCGGGTTATCATACAACTGTAACGTCTGTATGGTCTTTTTGGCCAGCGCCCGGCTTGTGAGAATCTTGTACTGGGTTTCATAGAAATTGTCAGAGGGAGGCATACCCGGATTATCCTTGAACGTTATCGGCGCAGGATTTCCAGTGTTTATCCTGATGACTGCGGTGGCCTTGTAAAGGGGCCGCATCGTGAAGGTGGAAATAGTCACGGCAATAATGACGCAAAGTGCAAATGAGATGACTATCCATTTCCTTCTTAAGATAACGGTGAGGTAGTCTCTCAGGTGAGTTTCTTCCTGCGGCTCGAAATCCTCGAGTCTCATCCGTTCCGTAGAAAGCTCTCTGGCCTCATACGGTTTTATCTCGTTTTTCGGGCCTTCGCCTTCTATGCTCATCCCCCTGTCTCCTCTCTGGTTTTATGATCAGACATGCGCACTTCTTCCATCGGATTTTTTAATAATATGAGTACTTGCCAATATTGAACATCCCGATGCTCAGGCTGGTTGAGATCCCTTTCAATATGGCCTTAAACCCGTTCTTGGGCACTACGATGATGTCCTTGTCCTCCAGGGTTATGTCAGGGCTTTTACCGCTTATTATCTTGTTGTAGTTAACGGCAATGACTTCTCTTTTAGGCTTTCCGTCGTCCCTGTAGATCTTTATGCTGTCTTTCATGGCCTCAAATGAAAGCCCCTTTGCCATGGTCAGGGCCTGGGTAACTGTGGTGGCCCCTTTTATGGGATAGGAGCCTGGAGCCCCTACCGCGCCGTCAACAAAAAAGACTCCCCCTTCGGGGACATTAACTATATCGCCCGACTCCAGAGGAATATCCAGCCTGGTGTCGCCCTTAGCCAGCAGCCGTTCAAGGTCTATCACTGTCTTTTTTTGGGGCTTGCCTGACGGAGAGACCCTCTCCACAATGCAGACGTTGCCGGCTGTCGGGGAAAGCCCTCCGGCCATGGACAGGACATCAAGCAGGTGGGTGCTGCCGGTTGCATAATAGATCTTGGGCGTTTTTACTGCTCCCAGGACCGCGATCGGCTGGCTCCGGTATTCCTTTATGAAGACGCTTACGGTAGGCGTCTGCAGATAACGGTCAAGTTTTTTTGCGATCAGGTTTTCCAGTCCGCTGACGGTATGTCCGCTCGCCTTGACCTTTCCGGCAAGAGGCAACCCGATGTAGCCGTTTCCGCTTACGCGGACCGTGGTGTCCATCTCTTTTACCTGGAAAATGTTTATTTCAAGAAGGTCCTCAGGACCTATCGTGTAATCACTGTTGATGGTGCCGCCAGAGGCATCGCGTATCCCTCTTGCTGCAAGCTTAAGGTTATAACTTTCAACTTTTGGGTTGCCGGCCTTCTTGTCCTGGAGCATTATGTTGTCCGGATGCACTTCCCCGTGCGAACAGGAAAGGAGGAGGCTTGAGAACGCAAGAAAAATGGACAGGAAAAGAAATCGGAAATTGGTTCGAATGAATTTTGCCGTTTCGAATTTTTCTTTTTTCGTTTTCTTTTTCCTTTTCATCATATTTTTATCCTCTTCCGAATTTTTGTTTTTTTATTTTTTTAACCCGATTTGACTTTTGGCTTCAAAAAGCATTTGTCCCGCCCGGCAATTTTTGTTGAAGGCCGCGCTATCGCAGAATATGAAATCGCACCATCATAAAGAAATTTTCGTTTTTCAAAAAAAACAGTATTTCTCCGTCTTAAACATGCAAACCATATGCCATGACTTCTGAAGGCGAACCAGTCAGAACACCTTCACTTGCCGCAAATGCCTGTACACGGCGAAAAAATCCGCTTTTTTTATTTTTATGAAGTATGGTGATGCTGGGCCTGCAGACCCGCTCCCCCGAAGCATAAGCAATGGTCTGTAACCTAAGGATACATTTTCACTGGTTGGCGGCTGCGGGTGTTTCTAAGAGATACAAAGCCCTATGCGGGCAATTTTTTATTTTCCCTTTTTGGGGGATTTAGTTAAAAAAGCCCTCTGCTAAATTGCTTTGGCTCCCCATAATCCGGATATAATATAAAGCTGGCCCTATTATAAGGTTGAAAAGTAGTGGAGGTTTGCCTTTTTTATGGACGGAGAGAAAAAGAAAAAGTTCTATATACATACATTCGGATGCCAGATGAACTTCCATGATTCGGAGAAGATAGCCGGGCTCCTTTCAGAAAAAGGATTTTCAGAGGCGCCGGACGGTGAGGGCGCAGACCTGGTTATCTTCAATACTTGCAGTATAAGGGAAAAGGCTGATCAGAAATTCCTTAGCGAGCTTGGCAGGATCAGGAAACTGAAACGGCAAAAGCCCGGATTGAGGATCGCCGTAGCCGGATGTGTGGCGCAGCAGATGGGCCAGGAGCTCTTAAAGAAGGCCCCCTATGTTGACTACATCATAGGGCCGCAAAACCTGCATGCTCTGATGGGAATATCACCTGTGCGGACAACTGAAGATATGCCCCGGTTGTCCATCGCTGAAAACCCGGAACTGGCCTCCATGGAGCTGCCGGCCGCCAGAAAGAAAAAACCGTTCGCATGGGTTTCCATAATGTATGGGTGCGATAATTTCTGCACATATTGCATAGTGCCGCATACCAGGGGAAGAGAGGTCTGCCGTCCGTGGGAAAGCATCCGGCGTGAGGCGGAGGGCCTGGCGGCCGAGGGTTTTAAAGAGATCACTTTTCTTGGGCAGAACGTTAACTCTTACCGGAGCGGCGAATTGGATTTCCCCGGCCTGCTTGAGCAGGCGGACCTCATTGATGGCATCGAACGGATACGTTTTGTGACATCCCATCCCAGGGACCTCTCCGAAGGACTTATAAGGGCAATTGGCACTCTGGGTAAGCTTTGCGAGCACATTCACCTGCCCCTTCAGTCCGGCTCGGACACGATTCTTGCCCGCATGAATAGGCGTTACAGTTTTGCGGATTACCGGGATAAAATTGAAAAATTGCGCCGCCAGGCGCCTGGTATCGCCATCACTACGGACATAATAGCCGGCTTCCCAGGAGAGACGGACAACGATCACGAGGCCACTATGGACGCGCTGAAGGAAATAGAATATGATGGTATCTTCGCTTTCATATATTCACCAAGGCCTGGCACTGCCGCGTCCATTTTTGAAGGCCAGGTGCCTGACTCCATCAGGAAACGCCGTTTGAACGAAATACTGGCTCTTCAAAACGATATCACCGCCAGAAAAAACATGTCTTTGGTAGGCACTGTCCAGGAGGTCATGATAGAAGGCCAAAGTGAAAAAAACGCCGCCAGACTCTCAGGAAGGACAAGGACCAACAAAATTGTAAATTTCGATCCCTGTCCTGATTCCAGAAAAAGAATAGAAAAATCGGCCCCTGGAAAAGTTGTCAATTTAAAGATCATCCGGGCGGGTCTGCACAGCCTGGATGGCAGGTTTTTTACAGAAGACGGAATTTAAAAAATCTTGCTCGCAGGACTTAATTTTTTATGAAAGTGACCCTGCTTACCCTTGGATGCAAAGTCAACCAGTCCGAGGTTGCATCGATAGAGGCCGGACTTATTCAGTCCGGTGCCAGGATCGTAGGGCTGGATGAAAACCCGGATTTTTGCGTCATAAACACCTGTTCCGTAACATCCAAAAGCGATTACCAGTCCAGACAACTTATACGAAGAGCGGTCAAAACGGGCGCCAAAATCATAGTCACCGGCTGTTATTCAGAACTCAATGCCATGGAAATCAAAGGCATGAAGGATGTGATTAGGGTGGTCCCTAATAGCGATAAAAGCAGCATAATCAAGCTGATAGCAAATGACAGTTCAAGCTCTTTATCAATTGCCGCTGTGCGCGGGCCGGGCCACGGCAGGAGCAGATATTTTCTGAAGATACAGGACGGATGCAGCTACTCCTGCAGTTACTGCATTGTCTGGAAGGCAAGGGGGGCGTCTCGAAGTATTGATCCCGAAGCAGTTATAGAGCAGGTCCGGCAGGCAGCGGAATACGGATACAAAGAGGTGGTGCTTACCGGTATTCACCTGGGACTTTTTTTTTACCAGGTACATTCGGGCAAGACTATGGGCCTGTCCGCGCTCGTGGAAAAAATCCTGTCTAAAACATCTGTCCGCCGTTTAAGGCTCAGCTCCCTGGAAGTAAACGAGGTCGATGACAGGCTTATCGAACTGATGAAAAGCGGACGTCTATGCAGGCACCTGCACATGCCGCTTCAAAGCGGTGATGACTACGTGCTTTCTTTAATGAAAAGGCGTTATAAATCGGGAGTTTTTACTGATAAGGTTAACAAGTTGGTTTCAGAAATACCGGAAATTGCCGTTGGAACCGACCTTATAGTTGGATTTCCTGGCGAAGGTGATCGTGAGTTCGGAAACACAATATCTCTGCTGGAGAGACTTCCCCTAGCGTACATGCACGTTTTTCCTTATTCCGAGCGGCCGGGGACGGAGGCCGCCGGATTACCCGGCAAGGTAGACGGGGTGTTAAAAAAGAGGAGAGCCCAAGCGGCCAGAGAGCTGGCTGAAGATAAAAAACGCCGTTTTGCAGATTCTCTTATAAATAAAGAATTCAATGTAATTATTGAAGAAGATCCAAAAGAGTTTTTGGGTCAGGCGGGCTGTACAGGTATTACCGACAATTATGTAAAGGTCTTCATTCCAGCTGAAAACACCGGGCTTCCGAATGATTATCCGGCCGGAAGCGTTCTGGATATAAGCATCCGGGGGCTAAAGCAGGGCATTGCCGTCGGAAAGCCCGTCATTAAGCCGTAATTC
>JAKAEG010000164.1:6387-7477 GCA_021819985.1 Nitrospirota bacterium
AATTCCTTGATTCAAAAATAAAATTCCAGTGCTCAAAATCTGACCATCCCTGTACAAACGCAAAACCTGCAATGCGTAAATGTGACCCTGGTCCCGTTTTGTAACAGATTCTTAACATTTCCCGTTGAAAACAAATGTCTGATAATATATATTATGTTAAATTATTTACGAGCAACCGGGGAGGGATATGGACTGTCAAACCTCACCTAAGGAACTGATTGGAAAAGGTTTTTTATGGGCTGCGTCCTTGATTTTATCTTTTTTTGCCTCTGGGCTTACTTTTTTGTCTCTTCACTTACATCAAGACCCTCATCGGAAAGAACTCAGCCCTTCCCGGATTTTCCCCGGATAGAGAGGCTTCAGGCGGACTTTCAGGCAGAATCGAAATACTCCTCAAGGTATGCTTGCGTTGCCTGAAAAAGGATTGCAAAAAAGGTTCTCAAAAAAGAATGTGCAGATTGGTATCAGATGCCGCCGCTTGCGGACCGGCCGCCCCGGAGGCGCAACCCGGACGCCACTGGACTAAAGAGACTTTATTACGATTATCAGACCCAGAAGAAACCCTCCTATGCTCACAAAAACCATAATGTCGGCCACGAACCTGGCAGCTTTATAGTCTTCCCCCGTTTCAACCTTTTGTGTGTTCATAGCAACGTCACGAAGTATGATTACTACATTTGAAAACAGGTACAGGAGCATCGCCCCCAACATGGTCTGGATCCCGAGGCCAATAGATAAGAAAGCGGCCAAACCATTCAATTCATTCTGCAAGTTCTGCGCAACACTGTTTTGTATTCCATGCCCGCCCCCTTTTTGGCCTATAGTAGCACAGAATTCCTTGCAGAAAAATAAACAAAAAGAAAAAACCTCCTGACTTATAAGGAAATTTCAATTCTCCACACAGGCGATTTTCTTATCTCAATCGCCATAGTAACGGCGTCGTTTTCTTATCATGGGCTGTCTTCCTCCTTGGCTCTGCGTTGATTTAATCTTGAAGATCAATACGTTAACAATGCAACCTAAAGTCCTTGTTTAAAATATAGGGATTTCCTATAGCACACTTTTATACTTTCACTTTAAGGATTTTCTG
>JAKAEG010000165.1 GCA_021819985.1 Nitrospirota bacterium
GTCTGTGAAAGCTGCCAGCTGGAAATGTGCTTTGAAGACGGCAGGGTCCACCGGATGGAAAGGGAAATTTCAACCGGCAAGGGAACAAGATACGTTGATATAACGGCTTCGCCTCTTTTGGATTCAGAGGGGAAACTCGTTGCTGGAATCGAGGTGGTGCGGGATATTACCGAGCGCCGGAAATTAAGAAATGCCTTCAGGAAATCAACCGGGACCCTGAGGTCTATTGTGGAGGCGTCACCGCTGGCAGTCATAGCCCTCGACTTTAACGGGATCGTCACCATATGGAACCCCTCAGCGGAGCGGATCTTCGGGTGGCGGGAGAAGGAAGTAAAAGGGTCTGCCTGCCCGTTCATCACGGAGGATAAAAGGGCGCTGTTTGAATCTTATCTGAATAGCGTAAGAAATGGCGAAAGCATTACCGGCATGCGGGTGAGAAGAGAAAAAAAGGATGGATCGCCCGTAGAGTTGAACGTCGCGCTTTCGCCCCTGAGGGATGAAACCGGGAAAATTGCGGCCATGTTGTGCCTCCTTGAGGACATAACGGACCGGGTGCGGATGGAAGAGGTGATATCTCAGTCCCAGAGGGACTGGGAAGACGTCTTCAACCAGATAACGGAGATGATCACCATTCATGACACTGATTACAATATAATCCGTGCAAACAAAGCGGCCGAATCGATGTTGGGGCTTCCGCAGCTGGAAAAGACCGGATCGAAATGTTTTGAATATTATCATGGCAAAGGATGCCCGCCTGAAAAATGCCCCAGCTGCGCCAGTCTGAAAACGATGAAGGCGGGGACCACGGAATTTTTCGAACCTCACCTTAATAAATTCCTTGAGATCTCGGCGATCCCCCGGTTCGACGCCGGCAATAATCTGGTTGGGCTTATACATATCGGCAGGGACATTACGCAGAAAAAATGGCTGGAATCGATAGCCAACGCGGCAACCCTCATGGACAGCATCGGTTATGTGTTCAGCGGGGTCAGGCATGAGATAGGCAACCCGGTGAATGCGGCAAAGCTGGCCTTGACCGTTCTAAAAGAGAAGGCTGCCACCTCCACCACGGAAGAGACGGAAGAAAAACTGGACGCCGCTCTGGCGCAGCTCGAACGCGTCGAATTCATCTTGAAGAGCTTAAGGAACTTTAATATGTATGAGGAAATGGAGATAACAGCTATGTCCATTTCCGCCTTTCTGGAAAAATTCCTTGACCTTGTGAGAATGGATTTTTTTGCCAGGGGTATTGAAATAACTTTGGACATGGCCCCGGATTTGAAAAACGTGCTTGCCGACGCGAGGGCCCTGCAGCAGGTGCTTCTAAACATATTCTCAAATGCGGCTGATGCCCTGGCCGGGGTTGAAAAACCGCGGATCACTGTCCGGGCAAAAAATCTGGGGACAATTGTTTTCATTGCGATAGAGGATAACGGCTGCGGCATACCTCTTTCCGAGGCTAAAAACCTGTTCAAGCCTTTTTATACGACAAAAACGAAAGGGACCGGCCTTGGCCTCGTCATCATTAAAAAAATGATGGTTAAAATGAACGGGGAAATAGAGATTACAACCAGCGAGGGAGAGGGGACTTCGGTAAACCTCTTTTTGCCTGCTTCAGGCCAGTCTGATTAAAGATAGTGTGGTGTTTCATTAATCCGTTTCATATCTATCCAAGAAAGTTTGCTTAATCCTGAAGACGTCATGCCCGAAGGTCTTAATCGGGCATCCAATTTGACGTTTTTAATTTAAATTTAATTTAAAATGGATTCCCGCCAGCGCGGGAATGAGTGCGCCTGCCTTCATTGTAGTTCCCCTGAATAATTATTCAACGAATTTGTAACTCGGGATAGTTTTTAAGATCAAAAATCATGCGGCGGTCCGTTTTTTGGGCCATTTTTTTATGATCTGCAGCAGTTCCCTTATATTTGCGTATTCGCATCTGGCATCGCACCGCTCAAGATTATATTCGCCAAGGCAGTACCCGGGACAATCGATCTCGCCCAGCTTTTTATCAGTATAAACTGACCCGTTATAGAGGTCCTTAAAGCTTCCGGTCCTTAACGCCATGCTGGAGCCGCAGTCTTTTTTCATGTGGGTGAAGATGAACAGGCCTTCACCGGGTTGATCGAAATCCGCCTGATAGCCGTTCAAAGTGAGAAGGCCATCGGCAAGAAATGTTTCCCTTCCGGACCACACCTGATGGCAGCATGGGCAGGTTTTGAAAGGTTCTGTCATCACAGACGCCATTTTTACATTTTAATACGATATTTAAAAAAAGCTATTAATAAATAAACTGATCAGACCGATTCCTTTATTTTTTTGCCCCATGCCCTGGCCTTCTCCAGTATCTCTTTTTCATCGGCGGTTACGATCTGCCCGCCTTTGACGACCATCCTGCCGTTTACCATTACGTGCTCCACATCAGAAGGTTTCGCGGCGTATGCGATGTGGGAGAAGATGTTATAGACAGGGGTCAGGTGGGGCTTGTCCAGGTCCAGCATGATCAGGTCCGCGGCTTTCCCTTTCCGTATGGAACCTGTCCTGTTTCCAAGTCCAAGCGCCTCCGCTGCCCAGATGGTGGCCATTTTTACCGTGGTCTTCGCGTCTAATGAGGCAGGGTCGCCGGAAAGGGCCTTGTGCAGTTTCGAGGCCGTGCCCATTTCTCCAAGCAGGTCCAGGTCGTTGTTGCTTGCGGCCCCGTCCGTACCGAAGGTCACCTTGACGCCTGCGTTTATCATTTTGGCCACGGGGGCAAACCCGGAGACGAGTTTCAGGTTGCTCTCCACGCAATGGGAGACCCCGGTATGCCTTTTGGCCAGTATCTCTATCTCCTCATCGTCCAGCCAGACGCAATGGGCCGCTATCACACGGTCTGACAAAAGTCCCAGTTCGTCCAGGAATTTTACAGGCCTTTTCCCGTAGAGCTTCTCTATCTCCACGGTCTCCCATTTTGTCTCTGACAGGTGGATATGAATAGGGATATCGTATTTTTCCGCCATCCGGGCGGCCCTCTTCTGGCCTTCCGGCCCGCAGGTATAAAGGGCATGCGGGGCTATTGCAGGAGTTATGAGTTCATCGTTTAAAAATTCGTTTACAAGCTCCTGGGCGCGCTCGAAATACTCGTCCCTGGTTTGTGCGACCCTGGTCGGGAAATCCAGTATGCCCGCGCCGAGCACGGCCCTCATGCCCGTCTTTTTTACAGCGGGGGCGGCGTGGTTTTCATAGAAATACATATCGTTATAGGTGGTTGTCCCGCCTTTCAGCATCTCAAGGCAGGCAAGCTCCGTGGCGTCATGTATGAACTCGGGGCCCAGCCATTTTGACTCTATGGGCCAGATATGCTTTTCAAGCCATTCCTTAAGCGGAAGGTCATCGGCTATCCCTCTTAAGTAAACCATCGGGGCGTGCGTGTGCGTATTGATAAAGCCGGGCAGTACCGCCTTTAATTGTCCGCTTCCACCTATGATTTCGGACGCGCTGTATTTTTTTTCAATATCCCCGATCGGGCCTGCATCGACTATCTTATCACCACGGACGGCCACGGCCCCGTCCTCTATCAACAAGGACTTGCCCGCCGCATCGGCGGTTTCATCCATGTGGAGCACATATTGCGCCTTCAGTATGAAATCCGCTTTTTCCATTTTACAGGCCGCATTCCGCTTTTCTGATGGAAATTTCCTCTTTCAAAATTGCGGCCGCCTCCTGCGGGCTTACTTTCCGTATCTCTTTTGTCCGCCTGTCCTTGAGTTCGACAAGGCCTTCCTTCAGGGTGCGCCCGCCTATTATTATGTGTCTGGGTATGCCTATGAGGTCGGCGTCCTTGAATTTTACCCCGGCCCTCAAGTCCCGGTCGTCTATCAGCGGCTCGATCCCCGCCTCAGCCAGCTCCTCGTAAATTCTCCAGGCGGCTGGGTCCACGTCCGGATCATCCCCGGCAATGGGGATTACCTCCACGTCAAAAGGCGCGATGTTTTCGGGCCATATCATTCCGTCCTTGTCATGGTTTTGCTCTATCGCGGCCGCGGCGATCCTGGCCGGCCCTATGCCGTAGCTTCCCATTATGATGGGTTTTTCCTCTCCGGCCTCGTCGAGGAAAAACGCGTTCAGGGCCTGTGAATATTTGGTCCCAAGCTGAAAAATGTTTCCGATCTCTATGGCCTTTTCCATTTTCACCGGATGGCCGCATTTTGGGCAGAGGTCCCCTTCTTTGGCAACCTGGATATCATGCCAGGATGCGCTAAAGTCCACCCCGGCCGTTACTCCGAGCCTGTGGTAGTGCGGCTTGTTGGCGCCGGTTATGAAGCTGCCCGTCCTCAGGGCGAAGTCGGCAATTATTTTTATTTTTTTGTCCCCATGGCCCATAGGGCCGATAAAGCCCGCCTCGACCCCAAGGATATCTTTTACTTCCGGTTTGAGCGCGGGCCTGAAGGGGCCAATAATGCGCTGGAGTTTTTTCTCATGGAGCTGCTGGTCCCCGCGCACAAGCGCTAGCACCGGCCCTTCCTCCGAAATGACAAGGATGCTTTTTATGAACCTCTGGGGCGGCTCCTTTAAAAACCGGCTTACTTCCTCCACCGTTCTTTTTTCGGGAGTATGGACCTCTTCGCCGGGGGCGGCGCTTTTTTCGCTTTTTTCGTTTTTTCCCGGCTCGCCGGAAGCGAAAGGGGAGGGTACGGAGCCAGCGATCTCCACATTGGCCTGATAGCCGCAGGAAGGGCAGATCACGATATCGTCTTCGCCCGCGGGGCTTACCGCCATGAACTCATGCGCGACGGCGCCTCCCATCATCCCGGTATCCGATTCCACCTGGTAGAACTTCAGGCCGCACCTGGCGAATATGCGGTGATAGGCGTCCTCGTGAAGCTTGTAGCTTCTTTGGAGCGCCTCGACGGAAATATCGAAGCTGTAACTGTCTTTCATTAGGAATTCCCGCGTGCGCAGTATCCCGCTTTTTGGCCTTGCCTCGTCCCGGAGCTTTGTCTGTATCTGATACCATATCTGCGGCATCTGTTTGTAGGAGCGTATCTCTCTTGAGGCAAGCCAGGTCATTATCTCCTCATGCGTCATGCCCAGGCACATGTCCCGGCCCCCTCTGTCTTTGAGCCTGAACATCTCTTCTTTTATTTCGGACCATCGCCCGGTCTGCTGCCATTGCTCCGCGGGTTGGAGCACCGGCATCGAGACCTCCTGGGCGCCTATGGCGTCCATCTCCTCGCGCAATATCCTGTTTATCCTGGCCAGGACCTTCCAGCCAAGGGGCAGGTATATGTAAAGCCCGGCTGCAAGCTGCCGCACATAGCCCGCCCGCAGCATCAGCTTATGGCTTTCGGCCACGGCTTCGGAAGGGACCTCCCTGACCGTCGGGACGAGCATTTTTGATAATCTCATTGGAAGACCTCCTCTATAAAATGATCTGACACGCCATTCTCGTTTTAAAAAACTTTAATTATTATAGGGAATTTTATTATAATATACAGACAAGCGCGTTTATTTTATTAATAATTTAATACAGGAGGGCGAGTCTAATGGCGGAAGGAATTTCGGCAGTTACGTCGGCTACTTGGGAAAATGAAGTGCTTAAATTCGGTGGACTTGTCATGGTTGATTTCTGGGCCGCGTGGTGCGGGCCCTGCCGCATAATAGCCCCAACTGTCGAGGAGCTTGCCGGCGAATATACGGGCAAGATGAAGGTGGCCAAGCTGAATACCGATGAAAACCCGGATGTGGCAAGCAAATATAAGATAATGGGGATACCCACCTTGATATTCTTTAAAAACGGCGAAAAAGTGGACCAGATAGTAGGGGCCGTGCCAAAACCCCAGTTGAAGGCCAAAATAGACGCCCTTCTAGCGAGTTAAAAGAAAAAAATGTTTTTTTTAACCCAAAGAAAAAAATTTCTTTATCCGTTTTTTATCCTGGCAATCGGTATTTTGCTCTTTTCGTTTCTTTTGTCCGGATGCAAGAAAAAGGCGCCTGCCCAGCCGGTGGTCGGCGTGAATGCCCCGGATTTCGTTCTTACGGACATTAACGGCCAGCCGCACAGCCTGTCTTCAATGAAAGGCAAGGTGGTCGTTATAGATTTCTGGGCGACATGGTGTCCTCCATGCCAGGCCTCGATCCCGATAATGAACAAGCTTTACGAGAAGTTCAAAGGGGCGAATTTCGAGATGCTTGGCATATCGATAGACGACGGAGCCGGAGCTGATGGGATGGTAAGGAGTTTTGTAAAGAATTTCCAGGTGGCTTATCCGGTTGCACGGGACGACAAGGGCGTTGCGGACATGTATGGCGTCAGCGGGATACCAAACCTTTTCATTATCGGCAAGGACGGCGTGATACGCGACCATCACATGGGTTACAGCCCGGATGAACTCGATGAAATATCTGGTGAATTGCAGGGACTTCTGAAATAAGGAAAGAATTGAAAAGTAAAAATGCTTGAAAATCTTGGCGAAAGACTTGAGGGGATATTTAAAAAGCTGAAGGGCAGGGGCCTTCTCAAAGAGGAGGATATTGAACTTGCCCTTAAGGAAGTAAGGGTCGCACTCCTTGAAGCCGACGTCAATTTCCGCGTGGTCAAAGACTTTATCGCGGCCATCAAGGAAAAGGCGACTGGAAAGACCGTCCTTGAAAGCCTGACTCCCGGGCAGCAGGTTGTAAAGATCGTCCATAAGGAACTCTGCGAGCTGCTTGGAGGCTCCGGGGATGGGGCCAATATTGACAACAGGATAAAACTGGTTGCCAACCCGCCCACCGTAATCATGATGATAGGGCTTCAGGGTTCCGGTAAGACGACGACCTCCGCAAAGCTGGCCAGGCTATTCAAAAAAGAAGGCAGAAGGCCCATGCTTGTGGCTGCGGACCTCCAGAGACCGGCCGCTATCGATCAGCTTATAACATTAGGTAAACAGCTGGACATACCGGTCCATTTTACCAGGGAAAAAACGAGCCCCGCCGCACTTTCTTCCGAGGCCCTCAAAAAGGCAAAGCTTGAAGCCAGGGACATCGTAATTATCGACACCGCTGGCAGGTTGCACATAGACCAGGCCCTCATGGGTGAGCTGAAGGAGATCAAAGAGAAGACGTCGCCCCATGAGACCCTCCTCGTGGCCGACTCCATGACCGGGCAGGAAGCGGTCAATATCGCAAAGACGTTTAATGAAGAGGTCGGCCTTGAAGGCGTGGTCCTCACTAAAATGGACGGTGACGCAAGGGGCGGTGCCGCGCTTTCCATTAAGGCCGTTACCGGCAAACCCATTAAGTATTTAGGCACCGGCGAAAAGCTTGAAATGATCGAGCCCTTCCACCCCGAAAGGCTCGCGTCCAGGGTGCTTGGCATGGGAGACGTGCTTTCGCTTATAGAAAAGGCCCAAA
>JAKAEG010000166.1 GCA_021819985.1 Nitrospirota bacterium
AAGCACGCCCTGAAAATGCTTGCCGGCGGGAAACCGGCAATACTCGAAGTGAACACAAAAGCGCTTGAACGGGGTTGGCAGTATTTTGATAACTAAAAGAGCAGGTAAAAATAAAACCCCGGCTGCTGTGGGCAGGGTCAAAGCTGTAAAAAAAATAAAAAAAACGGGTGCGATCAGGAAAGCCCTCATCAAGGATGTCAAGGTACTCCACTGCCTGATAAATGAATTTGCCTCGGATCAGGAAATGCTCCCGCGCTCCCTGAACGAACTGTATGAGCATATAAGAGACATGTTCGTTTATGAGGAGGAGGGCGGGATTAAAGGCGTTTGCGCGCTCCATGTGGTCTGGGAGGACCTTGCGGAGGTCCGGTCGCTGGCCGTCTCAAAGGAGGCCAGGGGCAAGGGCATCGGCAGGGAACTAGTCCGTACGTGCCTTGAAGAGGCTGGCGCCATTGGTGTTACAAAGGTGTTTGCCCTCACCTATATCCCCGATTTCTTCAGGCTGTTCGGTTTTGACGTCGTGGACAAGGCGGAACTTCCTCACAAAATATGGGGAGACTGCATAAGGTGCCCCAAATTCCCGGATTGCAATGAATTTGCCGTTGTGAAGGAACTCAGATGATTCTTAAAATAGGGGTGCTTGCCTCCGGGCGTGGGTCCAATTTCCAGGCCGTGTTGGACGCGATAAAAAGCGGCCGGATAAAGGCCGAGATATCGCTTCTCATTTCGGACAAGCCCGATGCCTATGCTCTAACGCGGGCGAGGAATGCCGGGATAGAGGCCTTTTATCTGGACCCGAAGGATTTTTTTTCATTTTCACCCGCGAAAGACGCTTATTTTGAAAAAATAGCGGAAGAGTTCACAGCAAAAGGCATAGGTCTTGTGCTTCTGGCCGGGTTCATGAGGATAGTAAAAAAACCCCTGCTCGACGCGTTCCCATGGAAAGTAATGAATATCCATCCTGCTCTGCTTCCGTCTTTTCCGGGGCTTCATGGGCAGCGGCAGGCCGAAGGTTACGGGGTCAAAATATCAGGCTGCACCGTGCATTTTGTGGACGAGGGGATGGACACGGGCCCGGTCATAATACAGGCCGCGGTGCCGGTGCGCCATGACGACACGGAGGACAGCCTTTCGGAAAGGATACTGAAGTGCGAGCATAAGATATACCCAGAGGCCGTAAGACTTTTCGCAGAAGGCAGGCTGCATGTGAACGGGAAAAAAGTGGAGATAAAAGGTGCCAGGGAAAACGAGACTCCACTCATAAGCCCGCCGATAGAAGAGTAGAAAAAATTTTATGCTCAAACTGAAACCAAAAAAAGGCAAAAAAGGTGATCTTTCTGTCAGGCCCACGCTTTCCAAGGTGAGGCAGGCCCTTTTTAATATTCTGGCTGGCCGCGTCGGGGGTTCCGTTTTCGTTGACCTTTATGCCGGCACAGGCGCTATCGGCATGGACGCCATGAGCAAGGGAGCGAAAAAAATTTATTTTGTCGAGGCGGACAGGCGGTTGGCTTTTTCTCTTAAAGACCTTATCGATGGCTGCGGGTGCAGGCCGAAGGCCCACATCATCGCAATGAATGCGGATGATTTCATAATAAAATACGCTCAGAAAGGCATTGAGGCCGATATCGTGTTTCTCGATCCGCCCTATGCCTCAGGCGAGCTGGAAAAAGTCCTGCCTTTGCTTTCTACCCCCGGTTTTCTTGCAGGCGACGCGGTGGTAATCGCCGAACATTCAAAAAGAGTTTTGCTTCCGGATGAGACCGGTCTCCTTAAAAAAAGAAAGACTTACAGGTACGGTGACACGCTGCTTACCACGTATTTTCAGGAGACAATATGAAAACCGGCATGGTTAACAGAAAAAAAGTAAACCGGGCGGTTCTGCCCGGCACGTATGACCCTCTTACGAACGGCCACCTGGACCTTCTTTTACGAGGCCTTGGCATTTTCGATGAGGTCATTATCGCGGTGGCCCCAAGCCATAAAAAAAAGCCGGTCTTTACCATTGTGGAGCGCCTTGAACTCATTAAAGAGGCGGTAAAGGGAATAAAAAGGACCAGGGTGGAGTCTTTCGAGGGCCTTCTTGTGGATTACGTGCATAAGGCGGAGGCCGGGGCGATCATAAGAGGGCTGCGCGCGGTCTCCGATTTTGAATACGAGTTTCAGATGGCATTGATGAACAGGAGCCTCGATTCCCATGTTGAAACCGTTTTTCTTATGCCCTCGGCCGAATACACGTTCCTGACCTCCTCCGTGATAAAGGAAGTGGCCCTCTTCGGAGGATGCGTAAAGGGCCTGGTCCCCGCCAACGTGGAGGCGGCCCTCAAGAGAAAATTCAAAACCTTTAAAAACTGCAAATAGTAAAATTTTCCTTTTTTTTCTTTTGCTTTCCCTCCTTTCTCCCTATAATCTGATTATGGGAAAAGAGAGGGAGGCCCTCCTTGTGCTGGATATGCTGAACGATTTCGTGAGAGTAGGAGCGCCGCTTGAAGTGCCTGACAACAGGAAGATCATCCCCTCAATTCAGCGCGAGATCAAAAAGGCAAGGCGAAAGGGAAACCCCGTTATATACGTCTGCGACAATCACAGGCCGGACGACAAAGAGTTCTCTAAATACAATTGGCCCCCTCACGCCGTCCGGGGCACCGAAGGCCAGAAAGTGATTAGCGAGCTTAAGCCTGCTGAAGGGGACCCTATTATCAAAAAAACATATTATTCAGCGTTTTACAGGACAAGACTTCAAGTTATGCTTAAAGAATTGGGAGTAACCGGCGTAGGGCTTACGGGCTGCCTTACCCATGTTTGCGTGCTTTTTTCAGCATATGAGGCGGCGCTCAGGGATTACGGGGTTACCGTAGTAGGCGATGGGGACGATGCCTCATTCGCTCATACTCTGCATGGGCTCCACTATCGAGGCGGTAAAGGCGTTCGATCAGGTAATCGAGCCTGATGTCGTGAGGGTCGCTTTGATCGACACCCTTCTCGATGAGAAGTTCGAATGTATAAACGTCGCCCAGATGTTCGGTGAAAAACTTTATGCGGTGCGTTTTGACACGACTGCTTCAAGGCGGGGTAATTTCTACAGGATACTTGAGGAGTGCCGCTGGGAGCTGGATCTGAGGGGGCATGGGAAGATGAAATTTTTTGTAAGCGGAGGCATCAAGGAAAAAGACGTTCCGGTTTTGAACCCCCTTGTCTCAGGTTACGGCATAGGCACAGCGATCAGCAATGCGCCTGTGGTCGATTATGCTATGGATATAATGGAGGTCGAAGGCAGGCCTTTTTCGAAAGTTGGCAAATGGGGCGGAAGTAAACGTGTGGTCAAATGCGCCGGTTGCGGCGAAAGGCAAATAGTCCCCAACAGGCCGGTCATAAAACAGGCGGTCTGCCGGTGCGGCGCAGTTATCGAAGATATCCTTGTGCCGGTCATGGAAGAGGGCAGGGCGCTCATTGCTGCCGAAGACGCCTCTGAGATAAGGCGACGGACGCTCAGGAACACCGATGGGCTGCCGCTTTGAAATGGATAGCGAACGTAACCGGAAGGTGAGCGAGCGAATACGGTAAAAAGGAATCCTTACATAAGCTTTCCGAAGGGAAGCTCACCTGGGCCAGTTGAGCTTTTTTAAATAATTCATTATCTTAATATACGATGAAAATTTGCGAGATATTTACTAGCATCCAGGGAGAGTCCACTTATGCAGGCCAGCTTTCCACGTTCATAAGATTTTCCGGGTGCAATTTAAGGTGCTCATATTGCGACACCAAATATGCCTACACCGGCGGCATAGAGCTTACCGAGGCGGAGATCATGAACGAAGTCTCCATAGTCGGCGTAAACCTCATATCCATAACGGGAGGAGAGCCGCTTTTTCGGGAAGGGGTATTTCATCTGGTCGAAAAATTTCTGAACGAAGGGCATAAGGTGCTGATCGAGACCAACGGAAGCCTTAGCATAAAGGACGTGGACCCGAGGGCGGTCATTATAATGGATGTGAAGACGCCCGCAAGCAGCATGTCTGACGACCTGGACATATCGAACCTGGATTTCCTGAAACCCTCCGATGAGGTGAAATTCGTGATCGTGGACAGGGGGGATTACGAATGGTCCAGGGAGTTTATAAGGGAATACAGGCTGCGTGAAAAATGCAAAGTGCTTTTTTCTCCGGCTTTCAGCCTTCTTGAGCCGGCCGACCTTGCCAATTGGATGATCCAGGACAGGCTGGACGCCATTTTTAATCTCCAGGCGCATAAATACATATTCGGCCCAAATAAAAGGGGCGTCTGAACGCACCCGGCCCGGCACAAAAAGCAAAAAGCAAAAAAACATCTTTTTTCTCTTTTAAAATTAAAATCTTATCCTTTATAATAAGCTGCCCAAAAAGGGCGGCGCTTATGGATGGCGGGAAGGAAAAAAACAGAAAAAAAATCTTTACATTTTCACGTTCAATCGGGTCCCTGAAGAAAATTTTTAATTTTCTTGATTTTACGGCCCCTTTGACCGTTCAGGCCAAATCGTTCAAAAATAAGGCGGCAGAAGACAAGAATAATGGACAGTGGCCGCCCAGCCTCGCGGATTCGGGCCGGGATAATCTCGCGGATCCCGGTCGTGATAAAGATCCCGGCGAGATCATCAGAAGACAAAATGAAGATATAAAATGGCTGATAAAACTGCATGATGAGAACGCAAAGAATCTTCAGTCCCTGGACATAAACAGGCTTGCATCTTCGATCCCCGCCTCTGCAGTTTCCTTCGGATGGGCAGATGCCGCCATCTTGTGGCTCATAAACGAGCGTGGCATCATGTGCTTTAAAGACTGTGCCGGCATTCAGGAAGAATTCATCCAGCTGGTCCCCCACAGCCTGAAACCCGAGGACAACTTCGTTGTCGAGTCGGTTGTAAGGAATGAGATACTGGAGTGCTTTGAGACATGCGGGTTTGAATCCCTCGAAAGGCTGGCGATGGAAAATGGCTTCCATTACGCCGCCGCCATTCCGTTAAGGAGCAAGGAATCCATAATAGGCTGCCTTACCTTTTTTAAAAAAGAAAAGAAAGGCATTGGCGAGCATGCCAGGGCCATCGTGAGGCTCTTTGCCAGCCATGCCGCGGCGGCGGTAAATATCGCGGGCCTGTACGCCGCTCTTCAGGAAAAAACGGAAAAATACCAGCTTCTGGTTGAAAACCAGGGGGACGTTATCGTCAAATTGGGTATGGACGGGAGATTTCTTTTCGCGAGTCCCTCTTTTTGCGAGGTCTTCGGCAGAAAGGAAAGGGAACTGCTCAAGACCCATTTACAGTTTTTTGTGGTCGAAGGCGACCGAAAGCGCACATCTGAAACCCTTAACGGTACCTTAAGGCCTCCCTATACCGGTTACGTCGAGAACCGGGTCATGACAAAGGACGGGGAACGCTGGTTTGCGTGGACCTTCAAGGGTATCCTGGATATCCATAAACAGGTGGCTGGCATTGCCGGTGTCGGCAGGGACATCACGGAAAACGAACGCTCCAAAGAGGCTTTGGCGGCCGAAAAGGAGAGGCTTTCCGTCACTTTAAGAAGTATCGGAGACGGGGTAATTACAACCGACAACGAAGGCAGGATATTCCTGATGAACAAGGTGGCCGGAGAACTTACCGGGTGGGACAATGAGCAGGCCATCGGATGCAGTCTTACTGAGGTGTTTGGGATCGAGGGGATAATGCATACCACCTCCGAACAGATCTTTGAAAAAGACGAAGCTCCCGTTTTCGTAAAAACGGCATTTTTAAGGACGCGGGACGGGGCCCAGCGCATAATCGAATACAAGAGAGCGCCCATACGTGAAAAGAACGGCAGGATAATGGGAAAGGTGCTTGTCTTCAGCGACATAACCGAAAAAAAACGGCTGGAAGAAGAACTCATGAAGATCCAGAAGCTCGAATCCCTTGGTGTGCTGGCCGGAGGCATTGCTCACGATTTCAATAACATCCTTACAGCGATCATAGGAAACATATCCATAGCTAAAATGGCCACCGGGGAAAAGGTCAAGGAAAGGCTGGAAAAGGCAGAGAAGGCCTCCATCAGGGCAAAGGACCTCACGAGACAGCTGCTTACGTTTGCCAAAGGCGGCGGCCCGGTAAAGAAAATAGCCTCGATCTCGGACCTCGTGATGGAAAATGTGGATTTTGCAGTTAAAGGCGCCGGCGTCAAATGCGGTTATTCGATCCCGGAGGGCCTGTGGAAGGTGGACATAGATGAGGGACAGATAACCCAGGTGATACAGAACCTGATAATAAACGCAAACCAGGCCATGCCCCTTGGGGGACAAATAACCGTGAAGGCGGAGAACTTTGCTATGGGATCTCCGGACCAACTCCCGTTAAGACCGGGCATGTACGTCAGGATTTCGGTTTCGGACACCGGCACCGGAATACCGGAAGACATCCTGCCCCGGATTTTCGATCCTTATTTCACTACAAAAGAGGCAGGCAGCGGCCTTGGGCTGGCCACAGCTTATTCGATAATAAAAAAACACGGCGGATACATAAACGTGAAGTCGGTGCACGGAGAAGGGACCGAATTTTATTTCTACCTGCCGGCAGTCTCCGGTAAAAAAGAGAAGGCTGATAAATTACCCGCCGGAAAAAATTCCACCCTGATAAGCGGCAAAGGCAGGGTCCTCGTGGTGGACGACGATGACATGATAAGAGAGGTCGCCGCAAAAATGCTGGTAGAACTCGGTTACCAGGTGGACCTCTCTACGGATGGCGCCCATGCCATTGAGGTTTATTCTCGGGCCCGCTCCATAGGGACTCCCCATGCGGCGGTCATTATGGACCTGACTATCCCCGGGGGAATGGGAGGAAAAGAGTGCGTAATGAAACTACTCGATATAAATCCCGATGCCGTGGTTATCGCTTCAAGCGGCTATTCCGATGACCCTATACTTTCAAACTATATGGAATTCAGGTTCAAAGGCGCTATATCAAAGCCATACAGGCTCGAGGACCTTGGTGAAGTGCTGCAGAAGACCATCGGAATAAAATTTACGGGATGAATTAAAAAAATATCCAATAGTCAAAATCCAATAGTCAAAATATTGACATTTGAACCGCGTCTAATTTACTATGTCTACGGATGAAACACCTTCTTATCGTTGACGATGACGATTTCATAAGGGATGCGTTAGATATCTTTTTCCGGGGCAAGGGATTCAAGGTAACCACCGCGCCTAACGGTTTGAAGGCCCTTGACGCTCTGAAAATCGGCAAGTTCGACTTGGTCCTGATGGATCTCATGATGCCCGACATGGGCG
>JAKAEG010000167.1 GCA_021819985.1 Nitrospirota bacterium
GCAATTCTTTTTTTGCGATGGGCATTGATGAAGGTCTCCGACTCGCCAAGACTGAACTTTATATCTTCCCAGCCAATGGACTCCATCTTACTGTTTGCAAGCAGATGTACCAGACGTGGCGGGGGCTCGTAACGGCTTATCAATATGCACTGTATGCCCGTGGGGATGAGGAGAATGGCTTTGGCGATAATTTCTTGAAAGGGCAGGCTCTCCATAGCCTCCTGGGAATTATCGAACACAAGGATGTGCGGAGGTTTTAGCCTCCGGCACAGGTCCTCGAAATAGCCCGCCGTGAATGCTGAAAGCCCCCCCAGGTATTCAGCCGTGAACAGGGGCAGGGGTTTTTTCCGGGATTGCCGCCGCCCCTTACATTTCCCCGCCGCCAGTCCCAAGTAATAAAAAAAGGAGGCCGGGTCTGTATCCGTCGCGTCCACCTGGTACCAAAGATGGGGAATTTTGCGGGAACTCAAATAACTGGCGATCAGCGTTGTTTTCCCCGCCCCGGCAGGACCTGATATCCATAGGGCGGGACAGTCCCTCATCGAATCCAGGGAGCAAAAAAGTTTTTCTCTCGGGAAAGCGCCTGATATGACAGGGCGCGTTATTTTGGCCGAAGGCTCCGGACCTCTCATTATCTCCCCATGGGATGAATCAAAAAAACAAAACTTTTTTTGGTATCGGAAAATCTGCGCTATTTTAACAGAATTCAGGAATCCCTTGGTTAAAACCGGAAAATTTAAAAAAGGTCCGGAAATAGCGCGTAAAATCAATTGGGCAGACCCGGATCCGCGTGTGAATGAAATCCTTCAAAACGACAATTTCAACCGGTAATCGCCGCAGTTCAATTCGCGCAGCCGGTATAGTATAGAGGCCAGTAACCTTGAAACAACACTGTGAGGGGTGCGCTCATTAAAGAATAAAAAATGTCTTTTTTTGATTGAATTTGCCGCCTCGAAAAACGGCCTGCATTATGAAGGAAACGGCCACAAGCATGCAAAATAAAACCTTAACGGGGTAAAATAAAAAATGCCAAAAAACATAAATACGGAATCGTTAAAAAATATATATCTTCTAAACCTTGGCGTGACGGCCGGAGACAGGGTGCTTGTCTTTACCGACAGGATATCAAACAAAGAAAAAACTCCTAAGGGCAGGGAGCTAAAGAGAAGGCGGGAACTTATCCGGATCGCGCGCACCGCAGCCGGTGAGGGCCGGGAATTCGCCAAAGAGATAATCTATAAGGAATACCCGGCCACTGGAGCCCCGGCTGTCGAGCCGCCAAAGGCGCTCTGGGCTGCCGCATTCGGTAAGAAATGCGTTGAGGAACTCTCGGCCGAAGGCCTTTTGGAGGACATCCTCAAAAAGAACGCCTGCGCGGAGCGGTCGATTGAGGATGCCGGAAAGATAGTGAAAAAATACCGTGATGATGCCGTGAATGCGGTGATCGCCTTGTCCAATTATTCCACCACGCACACCACCTTCAGAAAACTCCTTACTGGCTACGCGGAGGCGCGATACGCCAGCATGCCCCTTTTCGACGCTCCGATGCTTAACGGCCCGATGGGCATAGATTACGGCAAACTCAAAAAATTCACAAAATGGGTGGCAAATGCGGTAAAAACCGGCGACCGGATCGAAGTGACCTCTCCCAATGGCACGAAGCTCCTCTTCAGGAAAGGGGAAAGAGAAGTCCACGAGGACAACGGCGATTACAAAAAGCCGGGCTCCGCAGGCAATCTGCCGGCTGGTGAGGTTTATCTTGCGCCGCTGGAGGGCACCGCAAACGGCCGGCTGGTGCTTGAATGGGCCCCCACACGGCAATTGAAATCGCCTGTTACGCTTTTGGTCAAAGACGGGCTTGTCACACAAGTGGAGGGAAATGAACCGTTTGCCGATGAGTTGAGAGGCAGGCTTTCCTCCTGTCCTCAATGCGGCAATATAGCGGAGCTTGGTATTGGGACAAATCCGATTGCCACGCGGCCGGACAATATACTGGAGTCGGAAAAGATACTTGGAACCATACATATAGCACTGGGGGACAACCACACGTTTGGGGGCAATGTGCAGGCGCCGTTTCATCAGGATTTCGTTTTTTTCGCTCCCACTCTTAAGGTGTTCCCGTCCTCTGGAAAGGACGGGCCTTCAGATGGACGCGTCGTAATAAAAGAAGGAAAGCACATGCCCGCAGCATGAAATGGAAAATATCGTTGTATTCATAACGGCGCCTGACGAGGAGATGGCGGCCCGCATCGCAAAGGCGCTTGTGGGCGAAACACTGGCTGCCTGCGTCAATATTGTCCGGGGCGTGAGGTCCATATATTCCTGGCAGGGCAATATCGAGGACGAGGCGGAGGTGCTCCTTATCGCAAAGACGAAAAAAAGCCTCTTTGAAAAATTAAGCAGGCGCGTAAAGGATCTCCACAGTTATCAGACCCCCGAAATAATCGCGCTGCCAATAACCGCTGGCGTACCGGAGTATATCGATTGGCTCAATGACGTCACCGGCCGGTAAAAATAAAAAAAACGATGGTCTTCTGGCCGCACAGGATGATTACTTTCTGAACTGCGGGGTTTTTCCCGGCAGGCTGACGATGGAGACGGCCCGGAGTATCCAGCGCCAGATGAAGGACCGCGTGAGGGTTGTCCCGCTTAAGAAGAAAATCCGGCTTGTTGCCGGGGCCGATGCCGCTTTCCTCGAAGACAAGGTGCTTGCGGTTGCCTGCCTTTTCACTTACCCGGAACTGGAACTTATTGATACGCAGACGGCCATAATGGAGCTGGTATTTCCTTATGTGCCCGGCCTTTTAAGTTTCAGGGAAGGGCCTGCCGTGATAAGCGCCGTTAAGAAACTGAAGGAAAGACCGGATGTCCTTATGCTGGACGGGCAGGGGATCGCCCATCCGCAGATGATAGGCATCGCCTCGCATGTAGGCGTCCTTCTGGATATGCCTTCGGTGGGCTGCGCCAAATCGAGGCTAGTCGGGGAATTTTCGGAGCCCGGCCGCAAGCGCGGCAGCAAGTCTGCGCTTATGTATAAAGGGCAGCTGGTAGGGAATGTGCTTCGAAGCAAAGACGGCGTGAGGCCTTTGTTCGTATCGCCCGGCCACATGGTGGATTTTCAGGATGCCGTGGACCTTGTCCTCTCCTGCGCGAAAGGGTACAGATTGCCCGAGCCCACAAGGACTGCCGACCTCGAAACAAAAAAAGCAAAAAAACTGAAAAGAAATCTTTTAGCTTAGACTTAACAGGCTGTTGAAAAACTCTATTGTAATTTTGTCTGTCATTGACCCAAAGATACCCGCCGTCAAGAAGTATTCGGACTTTGACGTCATCCCCGCGCAGGCGGGAATCCAAGTTAAGGCCTTTAAAGAAAATGGATGCCAGATTAATACCCCGGGCATGACGTCTTTAATGAAATCCGGGTTTTTCAATAGCCGCTTAAAGCGGGAAGAAGAGGTCCCGGGCGGCGAAAAGCCTTTCCAAGGGCAAGACCTGCCTGATCGTTTTCAAAATATCTCCTGTGGTGAATGGTTTTGTTATCACCCCGGAGGCCCCATGCCTTTCAATAAGGGGCTTTGCGTCGTTTGGGTGAGTCAGCAGAACGAAAGTCTTGGCCTCAGGCTGGCTTTGCCCGACTGTTTGAAGCAGTTCGGCCGCGCCCATATCCGGAAGATAGTCGTTTATGAAAATGAGATCAAAGAAGCGGAAATTGTTGCCCGATTTCAGGCCACTCAATTGTTCGATTGCTTCGCTTCCGGAGCTGGCAGACCAAAAATCATGTTTCTTTTCAAAAAGGCGGGAAAAATAGTGACGGACAAAGAAACTCTCCGCCACTAGAAGCACTGAAAGCCCCCCTTGCCCCCTTCGCACCCCTCTATTCATCTTCTGTGACCCCCCTCCGAAACGGAAATATTATGCAACTAATAATATACATGTTTCAGTGTAAATGCAATTGGAGGTAGTGGGATTGGAATGGTCTTTCAGCGGTTCAATCTTTTCCCGCATATGACAGTGCCCGGAGGTGCAACGTCAAAATGGGTTCCCGGTTACGGCATGCGGGAATGACCCCCGGCAAAGGAATTCGAGGGCAGGCTTAAAAGATTGAAGACGTCATGCCCGAGGACCTTAATCGGGCCTCCATTTTGAATCACTTATTTTTCCCGGACGAACAGCCGGCGCTGCGCCTCCGGACACCGGTTTTTCCCCCGCCGTTTTTTGCCTTAACCTGAGCGTTTGTGATAATATTTTGATTTCAAAGGGGAAAAAATGGGGATGGCAAAAAAAGCAGATAAAAAAGCCGTGAACATAGGCATACTTGGTTTTGGCACGGTCGGAAGCGGGACCGCCCGCATACTCGTTGAAAATTCGGAACTTATCAAAGAAAGACTCGGATTTCCGCTCACCCTGAAAAAGATCGCGGACCTGGATATCAGGAAAGACCGCGGCATAAAGCTTGGAAAAGACGTCCTTACCACTGATGCTCGACAGGTCACGGACGCCCCGGATATAGATATAGTTGTAGAGCTGATAGGCGGGCTTGGCATAGCCAAAGAGCTGCTCCTGCGGGCCATAAAAAACGGCAAGCATGTTGTCACGGCAAACAAGGCCCTTCTGGCCGAGCACGGTCAGGAGATATTCGGGGCGGCAAAAAAATATGGCGTGAGCCTCGGGTTTGAGGCGAGTGTCGGAGGCGGAATACCCATAATAAAGGCCCTGGGCGAGGGGCTTATAGCAAACCGCATCAATTATGTATACGGAATAGTGAACGGCACATCGAACTACATCCTTACCAAGATGACCAATGAGGGGATGGAGTTCTCAACGGTGCTTAAAGAGGCGCAGGAGCTTGGTTATGCCGAAGCCGACCCAACGCTCGATGTGGGAGGGGCCGATTCGGCCCACAAGCTTACCATCCTTGCATCGCTTGCATTCGGTATCCCTCTTTCCTATGAGGAGGTTTATACCGAGGGGATAACAGGCATCACTCCTCTCGATATCGCATTTGCCTCAGAGCTTGGGTTCAAGATAAAGCTCCTTGCGATAGCCAAGGCGGAGGGCGGGAAGGTGGAACTCCGCGTGCACCCCACAATGCTTCCAAAAGATTATCTCATCTCCCAGGTAGATGGCGTGATGAACGCAATATACGTAAACGGGCGGGAGACCGGCGACACCCTGTATTACGGAAGGGGGGCCGGAGACATGCCGACGGGCTCCGCCGTGGTAAGCGATATGGCGGATATCGCACGGCTGGTCATGAGCGGCGCCCCTGCTAAAAGCGGCCTTTCCGTGTCCAAAAGTTCCCGGATGGGCATCCGTCCCATGGACGAGGTGGAAAGCATGTATTATTTCCGCTTTTACGCGCTGGACCAGCCAGGCGTGCTTTCAAAGATTTCAGGTGTGCTGGGAGAAAACAATATAAGCATAGCCTCGGTCATACAGAAAGGGAGAAAGGAAGGGGAGGCCGTGCCCCTTGTCATTCTCACCCACAAGGCCGTGGAGAAAAACGTCAGGCGGGCGCTTAAGAAAATAAACAGCATGCGGGCGGTCGCCACCGGGAAAAACTGCCTGATCAGGGTTGAAGGGCAAGAATAACATATCATTTTTTTGACTTTTTTATTTTTTGATCGGAGGTCCATAGAAGTATGCCGCAGGATTCAAATCAGGGGAAAAAACTGGATATAAGGGGGCTGGTCTGCCCGTATACCTTTGTAAAAGCAAAACTTGCAATAGAGGACATGGAGATGGGCGGATTGCTTGAGATACTGCTCGATTATCCCGAGGCCGTGCACAATATCCCAAAATCGATGCAGGACCACGGACATAAGGTGCTCAAGGTGGAGCAGACCGGCATCAAGGAATGGATCATCGTTGTCCGTAAGGAGAAGGATTAAAAATGGAATTTACAGATGCCCAGATACAGCGGTACAGCCGGCACATAATACTTCCGGAGGTGGGCGGCAAGGGGCAGAAAAAACTCCTTGGGGCAAAGGTCCTGCTTGTTGGCGCGGGGGGCCTTGGCTGCCCGGTCGGGTATTATCTCGCCGCGGCCGGCGTAGGCACTATCGGGCTTGTTGACGACGATGTTGTCGAGCTTTCAAATCTGCAAAGGCAGATCGCCCATAGCACAAACACGATCGGGATGCCGAAGGTGGAGTCCGCGAAACGCACATTTGAGGCATTGAACCCGGATGTGAACGTGATAGCCATAAAGGGCCGCCTTAATAAAAACAACATAATGGGGATTATAGAGGATTATGATGTTGTCGTAGACGGAAGCGATAATTTCCCGACCCGTTACCTGGTAAACGACGCCTGCGTGCTTTCGAGGAAGCCTTTAGTAAGCGGGGCGATCCTGCGGTTCGAAGGCCAGGTGACTACATTGATACCGCATGAGGGCCATTGTTACCGCTGCCTTTTCGAAGCTCCGCCGCCCCCGGGGCTTGTGCCTTCCTGCCAGGAAGCGGGTGTGCTCGGAGTGCTGCCAGGCGTGATCGGCGCGCTTGAGGCAACCGAGGCGCTAAAGCTCATCCTGGGCCAGGGAGAGCCGCTTAAAAACGCGCTTTTGATCTATAACGCTCTGTCCGCGTCATTCAGAAAAGTTAAGGTCCCCAAAAATCCGAAGTGCCCCGTCTGCGGAGAAAACCCCACGATAACGGAACTTCAGGATTACGACGCCGGATACTGCCAGCTGGGCTGATGCCCTCTTATGGAACAGGTAACTGGTTCCATAAGAGGGCATCAACCCTTCGGGCTGGAAATCCCTTCGGGCATCTATGAGGACATGCTCTCGCATGCCGAGGGCGACAGTAAAAACGAAGTTTGCGGCATTCTCGCAGGCCAGGGCAGTCGTGTAGAGCGCATTTTCCGCGGGAAAAATTCCGACCGCTCTTCTGTAAGCTATGAATTAGACCCACGCCAGCAGTTGGAGATCGAAAAAGAGCTTGCAAAAAGCGGCATGCGGATGCTTGCCATCTATCACAGCCATCCTATGGGCCAGGCGTATCCGTCTCCCAAAGATATCCAGCTTGCCGTCTGGGACGTTGTCTATATAATCATAGGTCTGCCCGGAGATAAAAACCCCCAAGTCAGGGCCTTCAGGATCTGTGGAGAAAAGACCAACCCCGTTGAAGAGGTCCTCCTCAAGACCACTTATTAAACCGGCAGGCAAATATTCGCATTTGTCATTCCGGCTTGTCCGGAATCTTTCTAATATTTAATTGCCGCGTTAATAAAAAAAACCGGTCTTTGATTTGAAGATCGGAA
>JAKAEG010000168.1:0-6662 GCA_021819985.1 Nitrospirota bacterium
TAAGTTGCGTGCCCACTCCTGTCAAGAGGGCAAGGCATAAGATATTTTGTTTTAAAAAAAGCAACGAGTTTTCGGCCTCCTCACACGCCTTAATTTCTTCCTGCCAAGCTGCGGTATGAGATATCTTTTCCATTTTCATCGCCCACTTGACTGCAAATGAAAAGATAGCCGCCATTGTACGTCTTTTGCACCTTTAAGAAATAACCCCGACCGAGATTGGCGGCGCAATATTGCTTTATATTGGACAACAAGGCCTCATCGGCCCGGTTCTGGTGTTTCGCGGCACTATCTTTAGCCGTCTCAAGCAAAGAATCAGTCGCTGCCGCTGCGGGGCTCAGGGCAAAAAGAATCAAAGCAAGCGAGAGAAAGAATCCGGCAATAATCGCTTTAGTTTCTCTTGCCATCAGATATTTCTACGACGTCCTCAAGCAGCTCAATAAACCCATGTTTCAGCTTCCTGCTGCGAATCCTCATGAAAAGCATAAGGAGCCTGGCTTCATCGCTCAAAAGGCCATTCTGCCCCGTGCCTTTTTGCTCCCCTAGCAGGAGCGGCTCTTCATCCAGGAAAAGGCTCGCGGGCACGCCAAGTGCCCCGGATATCTACTTCAATCTCGAAAGAGTGAGCTTGTTTACCCCTTTCTCGTATTTCTGGACCTGCTGATATGAAATTCCGACCTTTTCCGCAAGCTGCATCTGCGAGAGGCCGGAAGATTTCCTCACCTGCTTGACAAGCGCCCCAATCGCTTTCTCGCTTTTGGGCATTCTCAATTTTCCCATTTTTGGCTATTTCTGTTTTTTATATTCTCCCCGTGCGGAGTGAATACGAAGTTCATCTATTATCTCCAGCCGGAGTTCCCAGAAACTAACAGGTTTCTGGATGCAAACGAAATCTCCAATTGTTTTAAGTTGTTCTTTGATTCTGTGGGTTATGTGGCCAGTAAGCACAATGGCCGGAGTGGCTGGGAAATCCTTTTTAACGTGCGCCAGAAGCTCGAAACCGTCCATCACCGGCATCTCTATATCGGTGACAAGAAGGTCTATCCCATGGCCGCCGTTGAATATTTCCAGCGCCTTTTTGCCGTTTTCTGCCGTAAATACCTCGAATTCTCCGGTAGCCTTCAATCCTTCTGCCAGGGGTTTCAAGACGTCCTTTCTGTCGTCCACCATTAGGATATGCTTTTTTGCCTGGGAAACCATTGTTCCATCTCCATTTTGGACCACTGACTCGATCTTTTCTTTCAATCGGTCCAAATCCACAGGTTTTACAAAAAAACCGGCTGGTCTCGCCTCCTTTGCTTTTTCTATTATTTCTTCGTCGGCGTACCCCGTCATGAAAATGACCGGTATTTTCACCGAGGAGTTTATTTTATGCGCGGCTTCTATCCCGTCCACTTCCCCCGATAGGCTAATATCAAGAAGAATCACATCCGGTTTTTCCAACGCCGCCCTTTCCACCGCATCCTCGCCTGAAGTTACGGGCGGCAAAACCTCGTAACCCCAGTGATCAAGGAGATCACACAGGCTCATCGCCACAACAGCTTCATCTTCCACGATCATGATTCTTTTTTTCATTTACAGGGTCTTTTGTTCCGTTTCAAGTCCTTAAACCAGATGACAAACTCGGCTCCTTTATTGCTTTTTAATTCGATCTTCCCGCCAAGTTGCATTTCCGCTAGGCTGCGCACAAGCCTTAAGCCAAGTGATTTCGCATTCCTGAGATCAAAGCCCTCTGGGAACCCCGCTCCGTTATCGGCAAAGTGGACCTCCATTTCGCCATTGCTGGCAAGATGCGCGTCAATTCTGATCTCTCCTTTTCTGCCATCCGGGAAAGCGTATTTCAGTGAATTGGTCATAAGCTCGTTGATGATGAGCCCCAGGGGCGTAATCACGTCTATGCATAGCAATATATCCTCGGCGGCAATGGTCAGGGATATTTTTTGGGACATTTTATAGATTCCCAGTAAAGAGCCTGCGAGATCGTTCAAGTAGGTTTTCAGGTTTACATTGGAAAGGTCCTTGGACTTATAGAGTTTCTCATGGACAATCGCCATGGACATTATCCTGTTTTGCGTATCATTGAACATCTGCATGGTCTTGTCATTGGTGACTGACGCAAGCTGAAGCTTGATAAGACTTATAATGACCTGCATATTATTTTTTGTCCGATGATAAATCTCCCGCAAAAGGACTTCTTTTTCCTTAAGGGACACCTTCAGTTTCTCTTCGGATTGTCTGAGGCTTTCCTCAGCGCGTTTCCTCTCCGTCAATTCTTGCTCAAGCGCCCTGTTGGCCCCGACAAGCTCAAGCGTGCGCATCCGGACGGCTGCCTCAAGCTCTTCCTTTGAGCGCCGCAGCGCCTCCTCCGCGCGCTTTCGTTCCGTTATGTCCCGCCAGATGCATTGAAGGATTTTGCTGCCCGCCAGGTCGATTGCCTTCACAATTGCTTGGACATCTCTTAGTTCCCCGGCTTTGGTCCTATGTTTGACCTCGAAGTCGCCCAATCCGGTTTTTAATATTCGATCTATGCTGGTCTGTATCTGCTCGGGACTCTCTACCGGGTCGATGTCCTTTATGGCCAATTTTGCAAACTCTTCCCTTGAATAGCCAAGCTGGACATGCGCCTCTTCATTGAATTCCAGAAAATTTCCATGAGTGTCTATTATCAGTATGCCGTCGGGTGATTGCTCAAAGAGGGCGCGGTAGAGGGGCCCGGTCTCCGGGGATTTGTCTGCTACCAGGAATTGTTTTTCGCTCTCTCTATCCATTGTATGGAATTGGAGCTTGATCTAAATCTACAATTTTAAGTTTAAATCCCTGAGTATGGTCTGTCAATTTCCAGCCTGAATACCTTATTAACGGCCTAACTCAGTGCGGAGGAAGCATTTTTGCCTTATGAAGGCGGCAAGGTAAACTATGCCCCTTCCCCATAGCTGTCGCTGTTATAGACAGCACCTCACCGCCTTTTAAGGCTATCATTATGCATTTATTTTCTTCCATACTCCATTTGGGGTATTTTTATCTTTTCCCTCCATGCGTGTGCCCCATTTATCTTGGAAAACTATATTTTCAAGTTAAGCGAATTTGGCTTTAATGGAACAACTGCAGTTCATTTATTATCATCCGACAGAGTTCCCCGGCCCCTGACAGGTTTCTCGATGCATACGTAATCCCCGATTGCCTTGAGCTGCTCTTTAATTTTGTGGGTTATGTGGCCGGTAAGCACAATGGCTGGAGTGTCAGGGTAATCCTTTTTCACATGAGCTAGAAGTTCGAATCCGCTCATCTCCGGCATCTCTATATCTGTAACCAAAAGGTCGATTCCATGGCTAGCCCTGAATATTTCCAGTGCCTTCCTGCCGTTTTTGGCCGTGAATATCTTGAATTTACCGGAAGCCTGCAACCCTTCCGCGAGGGGTTCCAGAATGTCCTTTTTGTCGTCCGCCAGCAGGATATGCTTGCATCGGTCGTTCATTTTATTCCTTACTCCTTCTAACAGGCAGATAAATTTCACAATACTCAACCCACGGGTAGTATTTATACTCCCATGAGATTGAAAAAGTCAAGTAAATGACGTGTATAGGATGGTGTTTATTCTTTTTTTGAATCAATAAAATAATCCATGGAAATTAAGCGACTAATCGGAATTCGCATTCAAGGCCTGAGGAGATCAAACAAAATGTCACAGGAAGAGCTTGCTGAAAAAATGGGCATCAGCCCAAAGTATCTCAGCAGCATCGAAAGGGGTAAGGAGAATCCGACTCTTGACACTTTTGTAAAATTGGCCGATTCATTGGGTATCGAGATTTCAGAGATATTCAACTATACCGGTGAGAAATCGCCGAAAGAACTGAAGCTCTTTATCTCTCGCCTGATAAGAAGCCGTGATGGGGAAAAACTGAAACTCGCAGCCAAAATGATGAGGGCCATCTATTTCTGATTCATGGAGGCGCTCCTTAACTAAGAATTTCAGGAAAGCCTTTATCTTTCAGATTACCCGGATATTTTCTCCGCCACTTTATCGAATATTTCTTGTTTTTTAAGAATACCTTTTTCAGTAAGCCTGTATTCGCCTCTTCCCAAAAATTCAATATAGCCTTTATCTCTTAAATTCTGGATTGTCCTCTGAAGGGTTTCTTCTGGATGCTCAGGGTTTTCTTTGTGGCCCAACTTCCTTAAAATTATTATTGCGATGTTTAGGTTTTTCGGGGTCATTAACTTTGATCTTGAAAAATAAGAGTTCTTGTTGGCGATAGTCCCTATTAACAAAAAAGCCATTTCCTCCCAATGAGAGATCTCTTTTCTCATAATTTTACCCTCCCGTATCTCGCCATTATATCACTGCTTGGTGGCGGTGACTATTACCTGTATGGATTTCAAATACCTGGACCCGATGCGGTATTTCACCGCAGGAGTATATCTCCTTCTGGGGCAGGCTGTCTCCTGGAGGCATCTTTCAATTCACTTTTCCCATGCCGCGTTCTGCTTATCCAGGAGCCGGGGAGCGGACCACCGGGCAGGTGCCTTTGTTCCGGCCGCGAGTGCGGCAGCGAGCGGCCCCAGAAAAGCGCTCACTGCGGCGGCGATATCAGCGAATGACGTGGGAACATGATCTTGCTTCAGCTTCTTTATGAACGCCTTCCACTGGGCCTGTTTGGAATCAATGAAGTCTTTTGTAAAGACTGTGGCTTCGTCCGGAAGCTCGGTGCCGCGCCGATCGAAGGTCAGCCTAATTGCCTCAGCCAGCTTTTCTCCCTCGAAATCAAACTGCCTTGAGAGCAACCAGATGTCGTAAAAATCCTTCATCCTGCTGTTCAGTTCGCCGAGTTTCACCATGGCTTCGAATTTTTCGGCAATGGTGCTTTCACGGCTGTAACAAAGCAGACGCGCCGCCGGTAAATCCAGTATGACTGGAAGGTCTGCCTTTTCCGGCCCTGGAAAAACGATATCTCCAAAACCGATATCGATCTGCATATTGACCCTGGCGGAATCCAGCACGCCCCGGACCGAATCCGGATGCCTTCATAGTCGGCATCTTCCGTAATCCTCTGCGCCCGGATAGAGGCCGGGTCAAAAACAAGGCCGTCCGAAGGTGCATCCACAGCAATAATATCGCGGATTTGCGAAACGACGAGGGCTTCATTATTGTCCGTTTTACCGAGCAGGTCGATATCCATGGTGGAGCGGAATTCCGGCGAGCGCCAGGCTCTCAGCATCAAAGCACCCTTGAGGATAAACCGGTTAGCATGGGGCGATTTTGACAGCCGGTAGAGAAAACGCTCCATGGCGTAATATTGAAGCAATTCACTGAACGGCCGCTGGCCGCTCCTGGCTTTGTTGAGGAGACGCTGGCGGACCGATGTCGCAATGTTCCCGGGTTTCTTTCCGCTCATGCCATCGCCTCCAGATAGGGCTTCATCACCTTTTCGACGCGGCAGATTCTGGCGTATTTCAGCAGTCCGGCCGAATCGAACTTTCTCCGCTCCTTGTAAAGCTTCAGGGCCTCCAGGACCACATCCATCCCGATCTTGTTTCGGAATTTGAAGCAGTCCGCCAGGGTCTTCTCCGGGCTGTAGATACGCACTTTGACCCCATCAATGCTATGCTCCTCTATTCCGGCCCGAAAGCTTTCCAGATCAAACTTGTGCACGGCAACCGGCGGATAATGAATCCGCGGGACGCGAGAGCCCCGAGGTATGGCAATCGAGACCTCGTGAGGGACCTGCGTGGTGAGATTATGGAAAGAGAGCGCGGAGATCAGGCAGATCACGGCATGCGGTGCTCTTGACGCCACGGTCACGAGATCGGGACTGGATATGGCGGCGAGTTCCGCCAGCCTGTAGACGCCACGCGTGATCTGATCAAGCGTGCCGCGGTCGCGAAGCTCATATAGCGCCCTGGGGTGAACGCCCTTCCGAATCGCCTCCGCAGTGCGGATCGTCCCTCCCATTCGCCTGATGATCTCTACAGCTTTCTCGACTGTTGGTGTCATATCCTTTCCTTGTTTTGGATAATATTGTACCTATATATTAATAAATGATGACATTTTTATCCACCCCTTGCCATTAAAAAGTTGCCCCTGGCGTATATCACTATAGAGGGACAAATTATGGATTTTTTCAAATACCTGGACCCGCTGAGGTATTTCACCCAGCAGGAGTACGTCTCCTTCTGGGGCAGGCTGTTTGAGACCGTCCTATCCGGCTTCTGGGCGAGGCTGATCTCGGTCTGCTTCCTGGCGCTCTCGTTCTACTTCATGGCGCGGAGGCAGAACATGCAGATTTTTATCGTTTTTTTCCTCCTGGCGATCGCCACGGCCTATATCGGCGGTCTCCGGGCGATCTTGAGATGAGGAGGTAACCCTTGGCCGGCAAGAGCGGCGACCAGGTAATCGTCAACCAGGGCTTCCTTGAAAAGCCCAAGAGCCTCCTGGACGCGATAAAGGAGATCCAGAACATGTCCGCCATGGAGGCGGAGACGGTGGAGGGCATCAACCCCATGTTCTTTTCGATAAAAGACAGGCTGGACATGATGGTCGTGGGCATGAAAAGCTCCTTTTTAAGCGGGATGATCGTGGCCCTGCTGACACCGTTTGCCATCGGGGTGGTGGAGAGGATAATCCCCATCTTCGGGGACAAGGCACCCACCCTCTTTGATCAGGTCGA
>JAKAEG010000168.1:6672-7223 GCA_021819985.1 Nitrospirota bacterium
TCTGGGGTACGGCTTTTTCCTGGCCACGCTCAAAAGCTGCTATGTGGGCAATATCTCCAGGTCGATGATCAGAAACCTGCTTGGCGGGGTGGCCCTCGGGGCCCTGGCCAAGGCGCTTATAGCCGTCATTGTGTTCAATTTCCTCTATCTCTATTTCACGGCCCAGAGGATAGCTAATTTGGTGCTCCTACTTCGAAGGTTGCTCAGCCAAGGCCAGTTGGAGTTTCTGTACGAAAAGGCGCTAGAGTTCAGGCCGGTGCTACTGATTTCGTCCTGGTTCATTGTCTTATCGACGCTGCTTTTTATCGCGATACCGACGCTGGCAATCACTGCCACGGCGTTTAAAAACAGGAAAAAGGAGGTCTGAAAGAATATGCCGGATACCCCAAACGCAGACGAACGCCTTAAAAGAAAGCTCTCCCTCGCGCAGGAGAGGGACACGCGCGTTGTGATAACACGGACGGTCGATACCCACCGGGTGCTCGATATCGTGCGGAACGCCGACAGGGGGATCAGGATACTCAGGGCCAACCTCCTTATCAGGTTCAAAC
>JAKAEG010000169.1 GCA_021819985.1 Nitrospirota bacterium
CGCCGCCTTCTTTATGGCCATTGAACCTGCTATCTTGAACGCCATCTCGGAGGAGTCCACAGTGTGGTACGAGCCGTCAAACAGGGTCACACTCAGATCTATCATGGGACAGCCCGCCAGTAGGCCCCCCTTCAGGGTTTCTACTATGCCTTTTTCCACGGCCGGTATGTAGTTTCTGGGAATGGCCCCTCCCACTATCGCGTCGATAAACTCGAAACCGCTTCCGCGGGGCAGGGGTTTTATATCTATCCAGCAGTCACCGTACTGTCCTTTGCCGCCAGACTGTTTTTTGTATTTGCCCTGGACCTTCGCCGTGCCTGTTATCGTCTCCCGGTAGGGGATCTTGGGGGTCTTCATCTCGACCTCGACCCCGAATTTCCTTTTAAGTTTTTCAAGGACGACCTCAAGGTGGAGCTGCCCCATGCCGGAGAGTATCATCTCCTTTGTTTCCTCGTCCCTGTGGAAATGAAGCGCCTGGTCTTCTTCCAAAATCTTGTGCAGCGCGTTGCTGACCTTCTCTTCATCCCCTTTGGATTTTGAGGCGATCGCATAGGAGATTACCGGCTCGGCAAGCCTGACCTTTTCGTATTGGGCGGGGTGGGCCTCATCGGAAAGGGTGTCGCCTGTGTTGGTCTCCTTGAGTTTTGCCACGACGCCTATCTCGCCGGGTCCCAGTACCTGGGCGTTCACCTGTTTTTTACCGAAAGGATAAAAAACCTGCCCGATCCGTTCCTTCGCTCCACTGGAGGTATTGAGCACGTTGGAGTCAGTGCCCACCTTGCCAGAATAAACCCGGAAAAAGGAGAGCCTTCCGGTAAACGGGTCCGCAATGGTTTTGAAGACATAAGCGGAAAAAGGCGCATCCGCGGAGGGCTGAAGGGTTTCCGTCTCGCCGGTCTTTGAGTTTTTGGCGGTTATCGGGGTCACCCTGGCGTGCTCTTCAGGAGAGGGCAGGCACATCAAGGCCGCATCCATCAGCTTGTCCATCCCCATGGCCCTTACGGCCGAGCCGGCCAGCACCGGGATGAACTGTCTTGTGGCGCAGCCGATTTTTATTCCATTTATTATCTCTTCCTGCTCTATCTCCCCTCCGTCAAGATAGATGGACAGGAGGTTATCGTCAGACTCGCATATCTTTTCTACGAGTTTTTTCCTGTAGCCGGCTATTTCCTCTTCCATTTCAGGCGGTATCGCCACGGAGCCGGGGGCCTTCCCGTTGTTGTACATGTACGCTTTCATTTCGACAACGTCCACGAGGCCCCGGAGCGCCTGGCCTGAGCCGATAGGAACAACCAGCGGTATGGCCTCCCTGCCGAAACACCTTTCTATGTCTTCCAGCGCGCCGGCGAAATCGGCCATGTCCTTGTCCATTTCATTGATGAACGCTATCATGGGAAGTTCCAGCTCGGCGGCGTACTCGCAGATCTTGAGCCCCTCGGCCTTTACGCCGTCAACCCCGCTGGCCACCAGTATCGCGCCATCTGCGGCTTTAAGGCTTTCGTGAGTTTCTTCGATGAAGTTGATAAATCCGGGTGTATCGATGAGGTCCAGCTTGGTGTTTTTCCAGTTGCAGAAGGCCACTGATGTGTCGATGGAGAATTTTCTGTGGATCTCTTCGGCCTCGAAATCCATAACGGTGTTGCCGTTTGGCACGCTGCCCATGCGGTCCACGGCCCCCGCCGTGAAGAGCATTGCCTCTGCTATGGAAGTTTTGCCTGAACCGCCGTGCCCAATCAAAGCTACATTTCTGATTTCCCTAACCGTTAAAGTTGCCATGCAACAATCCTCCCGGTATGTAAAGGGTTTTTTTGAATATGTAATCGAATTAATCGATTATTTCTTCAATTATGGGCTTGTATTCGAGTTTTTTATCCGCTTTTGAACTCCATATTCTTATGATTAAAAAAGATATCGCAAACGCCCCGAAGGCAAATATGGCGGAAACACTGTCGGGGTCGTGTCCTTTAAAGCTGCTCAGGGCTAATTGCTGGCCTAAAATGGCCCCGAGTATAAGGGCCACCACTGGAAGTCCATAAACGATCAGGGAGCCTTTCATATAAGAGAAAGCTTTAAGCGAAACCCGGACCTTCTGTCCCTCTTTTGCGCCGATATCGTTAATGGCGTCGATCTCCGCACCCTCTTTTGAGGCCTGGCAGGTCCCCATGGAGCAATTTTCGCAAACCCCTTGCGGCTTTGCGACCGAGACCTTGGCAAAACGCCCGATCGTCTTTACAACAACACCGATTTCTTCCATAGCCCTTTCATTTTAACATACGGCGGGGCGGACCAACATACCCGCGGATTTATGTTAAAATGGGCGGCGAGCGTGTCCCGCAGGGCAGCGGGCGAATTGAAATAAGTGTAAGAATTTCTTACATAAATTCCCGAAGGGAATAAAATTGCGGACATGGCCAGAAATAAAAGACCGAAATTTTTTCTGCTTGATCTCAAAAAAATAAAGACCGTCCCCCTTGCCGGCAGGAAATCCAAAGTGGAACTTGAGCTGGCCGCGAGGCCACCGCAGCCGGGGGACAGTTTCATGGATTTCTGGAACGGCCTTCCAAACGTGCTTGCCGCCTCCAATATCAAAAGGGTTGTCGAAGCCATTGCGCGTGCCCGTGAAAATGACAGGCCGGTCGTGCTGGGCATGGGGGCGCATCCCATAAAGGTGGGGCTGTCACCTTTGATAATTGACCTTATGCGCAGGGGTATCATCACCGCCGTCGCAACTAACGGGGCCGCCATTGTGCATGATTTTGAGCTTGCGTTTATGGGGCGCACTTCGGAGGACGTTGCCGAAGAGCTTTGCAAGGGCACCTTCGGGATGGCCAGGGAAACCGGTCTTTTTTTAAATCGGGCCATAAAAAAAGGCGCAAAAGACGGCCTGGGCCTTGGCGAATCCATAGGCGCCCTTATAACCGGAGGCCGGTTCCCCTTTAAAGAGAAGAGCATATTCGCAACCGGATACGATTTGGGAATACCTGCAACCGTGCACGTTACGATGGGGGCCGATATAATCCATATGCATCCTTCAGCGGACGGCGCTTCGATAGGGGAGGCCACTATGAGGGATTTTAGGTTGTTTGCATCCGTACTCTCGCAGTTAGAAGGCGGGGTTTATATAAACCTGGGCTCGGCGGTGGTAATGCCCGAGGTCTTTCTGAAGGCGCTGACCGTGGCCAGGAACCTTGGCCACGAGACAAAAAACATTACGACCGTGAACATGGATTTCATTCAGCATTACAGGCCCAGGGAAAATGTCCTGATGAGACCTACCCTCCGGGGAGGCATATCGTATGCGCTTACCGGCCACCATGAAATAATGTTTCCCCTGCTTGCCGCCGGGTTAATTGAGCGCATGGGGAAAAACCTATCTCAAAATTGATTCTGAAGCGAAAGAGAGAGGAAATCATGGCAGCAATTTCTTCTGGACAATCGAGAAAAGGGGAACTCGCCCGGAGGCGCAACGTCAAAATGGATTCCCGCTTACGACATGCGGGAATGACCCCCGACTAAGGACTTCGGGGGCAGGCTTAAATACTTAAGACGTCATGCCCGAGGACCTTAATCGGGCATCCATTTTGAATCACTTATTTCTCCTGGCCGAACAGTCAGAGTTGCGCCTGGGCCGGATTTCCTTTTTTGAGCCGTATGCCGCGATTTCTTTGAAACCTCTTGCAGACGGAAGCAATTTTCAAATGGGTTCTAAAGCTGAACTTTAACAAGAGACTTGAAATTTATTGTTTTACTGTGAAATAATGATGCGTTAAGATGTCCAGGAACGTACTTGTAATAGAGCGTGATTTTGAGACTTCGAGGCAGATAGCCAGCGCCCTTGAGGGCGAAGGATACTTCGTTTTCACTGCTTCGAATGCTGAAGCCGGCTTGGTCATGGCAAGAAGGGTAAAACCCGCTCTCCTTTTCCTGAACCTTTCAATGAAGGAAACCGGCGGGGTGGAATTTTTAAAGAAGCTCCGTGCCATGGATTTCCTCCGCTCGGTCCCGGTCCTCGTGCTGACAAACGGACAGGAGGAATACGAAGCCAAATACGCGCAATTGTACGGCATCGTCAATTTTGTGAACCTGCCCGTCAACGCTACCGAGATCATCGCCAAAAGCAAGGCCTCGATGGAGCATATACCAGCCCCTGAAACAGTTGCGAAGCGGCCTTCTTTCTCTGAAACGCCCGCCTCATATGGAAACATACACGTGGAGGCCGCTCAGGAAACCGGCCCTGGCGCGGAAAGCGTTTCGGCGGATGTTTTAAATTCAGGTTTGGGGCAGGACGGGCCTTCCCAAAAGCACGAAAAAAACGAAAATTTTCTGGTCAGGATAGATAGTGAGGCTGAAGAAGACGGGCCCGCTGCGGAGCATGAAGCCCCGGGACAGCCGGAGCCCGCGCCTGGGCCTGCCCTGGAAACGGCGCTCAATGAAGACAGGGCTGACAAGGACGTGGAAGCGGGCGGCCCGGAAAAAGAAAAAAATTCAGAAAATTCGTCTTTCGGGTTTGATTCCAGTCTGTCAGACCGGATAAATCTGGCAGAGCAGAAAGCAAATAGCGGATTTGAGGCCCATATGAAAGATGAAGAGCGGACAATTGAACAGGCTGAAGCTCATAAGGACGATCGCATACCGTTTTCAGGCGGTTTGAGTCCGGCTCCGGATGATCTAATGCCTGATGAAAGGGAAGGATACACGGAGGGGGAGATCATGCCATCGGCATTTTACGGTCAGAAGAAAAAGAAAAAAGCGCTTAGCAAGGGCTTTTTATGGATGCTTGGCATAGTGCTGCTCGGAGCAGTCTCTTCCTTTTTCTTTTTTATGTACATGGCGCCTAAATCCGGGCACGGGAAGGTTTTTACACAGTCTGTCACATCCAATCCCGCTGAAAACCAGCCCGTTATCGTTGATCAAAACACTCCGCCCGCTTCCGCGGGTGCGCTGGTTTCAAAGCCAGGGGCAAATATAGCCGGGCAGCAAAAGACAACACAAATCCAAAACCAGATTGCCAAAAACCTGAATACAAATCAGAATGCCGTCAAACCAGGGCAGGCGCAGACCGGCTCTCAAATAAAGACAGCTCAGGCTGCCTCCCGGATAAAAACGGCGGGCATAAATCCGGTTGCCCAAGGGCGGAACATCACTGCCCGGAATGAGATCAAGACGGCCCAAAACCCAAAGGCCGTCATAAAAGAGGTTTCCGTCACATCCTCTACCGCCAATCCAGCCGTTAAAGACAAAAAGGCCGCTACGATAAAGGCCTCTGCCGTTGCCCATAAACCGCTTGGGGAAAAAGTCAAAAAAGTCGCAGCCAATGCCACCACTGACGGACAGGTCAAAAATAGCAGGAAAAGCGCCGGTTATTGGGCCTTGCTTGACAAAGAAGAAGCACAGATGGAAAAGCAGGGCTCAGGCAAAGACAATACGGCGAAAAAAACCGGGGCCAAGGCGAGCGCGAAGGGGCATGCCGGTAAAAATAAAAATAACGATAAAAACCCCCTTTTTAATGCCCGCCGCCTCTATTCATTGCAGGTTGGGGCCTTCGCAAGCCGGGTAAACGCCGATAAGCTTTCCGCCAGGCTTAAGTCTCATGGATTCAATTCCTCTGTCCAGGCAGCGAAAAAGGACGGAAAGGCCATATACAAGGTCCTGGTGGGCAAATTCAGCACGCCCGCGCAAGGCAAAGCCGCTGCCCAAAAACTTGACAAAGAAGGCCTGAAGGCCTTCCACATCTACGAATAAAGAAGCCCTTCCAGGGTGATCACCACCAGTTCCCCAAGCGCCTCCAAGGCGTAGCCGCCCTCCAGCACGAAAACGGCCGGTACGGAGGGGGCGGCTGAAAGTATTCCGCCAACTATGCCGCGTATCCCTTCCTGGGAAACATTTATTGAGGCAAGCGGGTCTCCGGTATAAATGTCATAGCCTGCCGAAACAAGGACCACATCCGGCTTGAACCTTGTTATTAAAGGGGGAAGTATGTCCTGGTATATCCTCAGGTATTGTTTTACACTGGAGCCTGAATGCATCGGGACATTATATGTATACCCGGTCCCCTCGCCCGCGCCCTGTTCCGAATCCGCCCCGGTGCCTGGATAAAACGGGTACTGATGGGTGCTGAAATAAAAAACGGAAGGGTCTTCATAGAAAGCGTGCTGTGTGCCGTTTCCGTGGTGCACATCAAAGTCCACGATGAACACCCTTTCCATTCCAAGCCTCTGCGCGCCTCTTGCGCCCACAGCCACATTGTTGAATATGCAAAAGCCCATCGCCCGGTCCCTTTCGGCGTGATGGCCCGGAGGCCTTACGGCGCAAAAGGCCCTTTCTATCCTGCCCTCCCTGATTAATTCGAGCGCTTTCAAAACGGCCCCGGAAGCGTACAGGGCCGCCTCATAGGAATCAGCGGAAACATAGGTGTCCGGGTCGTAATATCCGGTGAAGCCGGCCATCTTGCGGACGTATTCAGCATCATGGACGGCCTCTATCTCCGAAGTCTCAGCCCTCCGGGGTTTTTCATAAATGAGTTTGGGGCCGATCTCCGATGAACGGACGGCCTTTGTTATGGCCTCAAGCCTGGCGGGGCTTTCCGGGTGCCCCGGCGGCACCAGGTGCTTAAGGAAGATATCGTCATATATGAAACCGGCTTTTTTCATGGCAGTGCGTAATAAAAGTATACCGCTTTGTGTTCCCTTCGAGAATCGAATGTCAGGAGTTCCCTTTTTTTTCCCTTGTTCGCCCGCCTGTCCGCCGGGGCACGCTCGCTATATATCATCTGACACACTTAACTGCATGTGCTGCCTCTAAGTTCTTGAAATCTATTGTGAATTACTGGTACAAATAGATTATTATGAAACGGAAACCAATAATTATGTCAGTAATTCCGGAATATAAAAATGCCGCTTTCGCTTAACGAGATCAAGGACCGCGCTTTGGCGTTTTCCAGGGAGTGGGAGAACGCGAAGGCGGAGCGGGCTGAAGCCCAGACTTTCTGGAATGAATTTTTTAATGTCTTTGGAGTGACCCGCAGGCGGGTTGCCAGCTTTGAAGAGCCTGTGCGCCGGGCGCGCGCCCGATATGAAAAGAGCGGCAAAAACGGCGGTTTCATAGACCTCTTATGGCGCGGCACCCTGATAGCGGAACATAAGTCCCGGGGGCAGGACCTCGATTCGGCCCATAAACAGGCGCTGGGTTATTTTGACGGGCTT
>JAKAEG010000170.1:0-618 GCA_021819985.1 Nitrospirota bacterium
TTACCTTTCCAAGCCCCTCGATAAAGAGATGGTGCTGCTGACGGTAAAACGGGCGGTAAAGACGATGGAACTCCTGAAAAAAAACCGGGAGCTGCAAAACGCCCTTTTCAACAAATTCAGCGTAGAAGGCATCGTCGGCAATTCCATGCCTGTCAAGGAGGTGGTGGGCCTTGTCAAAAAGGTAAATGACAGCCCTGTCACCGTTCTGATACTGGGCGAGTCCGGCACCGGAAAGGAGCTTGTGGCACGGGCCATCCATTATAGCGGCACCAGAAGCACAAAACCCTTTACCGCCATAAACTGCGCTTCGATACCGGAGGCCCTGCTTGAAAGCGAGCTTTTCGGATATGAGCCCGGGGCCTTTACCGGGGCCAGCACCACCAGGCGGGCCGGGCTTTTCGAGGCCTCAAATGAAGGGACCGTCTTTCTGGACGAAATAGGGGACCTGCCGCCTGCCACCCAGTCAAAGATCTTACGCATTCTCCAGGAGAAGGAATTAAGAAGGCTTGGCGGGCGCGATACCATCAAGGTAAACGTCAAGATAATAGCGGCAACGAACAAGGACCTCGAAAAAGAGATCGAAAACGGCCGGTTCAGGGAAGACCTCTATTACAGGCT
>JAKAEG010000170.1:628-7134 GCA_021819985.1 Nitrospirota bacterium
ACTCCCCCCTTTAAGGGAGCGCAAGGAGGACATTCCGGCCCTGGCCGCCTATTTCCTTGAAAAATATAACAAGGAGTTCGGGCGCAGAATCAAAAAGATAAACGATTCCGTCTTCAGGGCCTTCATGGATTACCACTGGCCGGGCAACATAAGACAACTGGAGGCCGTTATCGAAAGGGCCGTGCTCATGTGCGATACGGATACCATAATGCTATCCGATATCAAGGGGGAATTGAGGAGCCGTAAGACGGACGGGACATTCGATATCGACATACCCGATGAAGGGCTCGTTTTCGATGACCTGGAAAAGGAACTCCTGCGAAAGGCCATGGCCAAAGCGGGAGGAGTTGCCGCCAAGGCCGCAAAGCTCCTGGGCATGAGCTATAAGACCTTCTGGTACAGATGGGAGAAGCTTTCTTTAGAAAATTTATCCCCAAAAAAGGAAGGTATTCCCTAAATGAGGATATCTTTTTCTGATCTCTCCCTTTAAAATTTTCTGCTATCCTGATAAAAAAGAGTAAATATAGAGCTTTCCAACCGTACCCATCAAATTTTCACACCTGGCACACTTTTTGTTATCAAACACCCGGATATGGTAAAAACCATGATCGGAAGGAACCGGAGGTTAATACGCTAAAATGAAAAAATTACTGTCTCTGACAATTGCGGCCGTGTTCGCGTTATCACTGGCTGGTGCAACTCTGGCCCAGGGTGCGGACGTTTCAAATGCCACAGCCCCGGCAAAAAAGGTGATGAAGCATAAAAAAACCTCCAGACGGGCCGCCAGAGCGAGATATGTTACAGGTGAAGTTACCGCTGTGGATTCAACCGCTGGCACTATTACGGTCAAAGGCAGAAAGGGCGAGGTCCCTCTTGATACGAACGAGAAGACCGTTATCAAGAAAGGCAAGACGAAAATGACCCTTGCCGATATAAAAGCCGGTGACAGGGTTACCGTAAGGTATTCGGAATCCAACGGAAAGAACACCGCGAAAAGCATAATCGTCGGCGGCATTATGAAGAAGAACAAAAAGCAAAAAACTAAAAAAGCGGCGCCCAGGTCTTAAAGGCCGCGCCCGCTTCGAATAAATAAAATTTTTTTCAAATTGCTGAAAAACTTAAGAAATGAAAGGAGGTGACTATATAATGAAGAAGATTCTCGCTCTGATAATGTCAGTCGTGTTCGCAATGTCTATGGCTGGCGTAGCCATCGCTTCTGATGCAGGCATGTCCAATGCCCCGGCCGCGAAGACGATGAAGCACAAGAAGGCTAAGAAGGTCAAGAAGGCCAAAAAAGCCAAAAAAGCCAAAAAGGCCAAGAAAGCCTGGAAGCACGTCAAGAAGGCAAAGAAGGCAAAGAAGGCAGCTCCGAAGTCGGAGGAAGCCGCTCCCGCTTCAAAATAATCAAGCCTTAAAAAGAAAAAAGGGCCTTTTTTAAAAAAGGCCCTTTTTTTATTTTCAGCCCGGAATAGGGACAAATAAAATTTATTGGCCTTTCCATAATTGAATGCCCCGTGCAATGCGGGCCTATATGCTTGACCGCTTCGGCTCCGATTGATATTATCCATGCATATGAAACGGATACCTGTGCACCTTTTGTTCCTTTGGCTTGTCCTGCTTGCCCCTGCAACCGTTTTTGCCCTGACCTCGCGTGACCTTATCAGGCTGAAAAAAGCCGGCGTACCGGAAGACGCGATCACGTTAATGCTGAAAAGCGGGTACGCGAACGCGGATGAGGTGATCTCTCTTGAAAAAGCTGGGTTCGGAGAGGAGGCGATAAAGGCTTTTATCCTTTCAAACCGCAGGGAAAAAGGTGAGGATGTTTATTCCACAAAAGGACTTGAGGACCTGCAGCCGCCATATCAGATGAATACGGGAAACTGGGCCCCTCTGCCCGGCATAAGACTCTTCGTCCTGCCCGGAGGAAACGGAAACCCGCAGGGGAATACGGGAAAATAAAAAGGCTTCAGATCACTCTTTTACGAAGGTGATATGCCTCTGCCAGTCCCCGGTTTTTTGGGGATAGTCCGAACGGAAATGCGCCCCTACGCTGTTTTTCCTGAGCCTGGCGGCCCGGATGATCAGCGCGGAAATATCTATCATGTTTTTCAGCTCTATTTCCCTTCTGGACAGAAAGGAACTTTCTGTAATATAACGCCACCGCCCCAGTTTTTTTTCGGCGTCAATGAGGGAGTCCTCATTTCTGAGTATCCCTGCGTTTTGCCACATGAGCCGTCTCAGATCGCCCCTGATCTCATCGTGGGCCGGTATTGAGTGCGGGTGCGCGGGAGGGGGAAAAAAAGTCTTCTGTTTTTTTAAAACATCTTCGGACCGAAGCGCATCGTCCGCCGCGGACTGGCCTGTCCGTTTGCCGTAGACCAGCCCCTCAAGCAGACTGTTGCTGGCCAGCCTGTTTGCTCCGTGCACGCCCGTGCATGCCGCTTCGCCCGCAGCAAAGAGCCCTTTTACATTTGTATGGCCCGTGACGTCCGTTTTGACGCCGCCCATCATGTAATGGGCAGCCGGGCAAACCGGTATCGGCTGCCGCGTGATATCGAACCCGTATTTGAGACAGGTTGAAAAAACACGCGGGAAGCGCCGTTTCACAAAATCCTCTCCCATGTCTCTTAAGTCCAGGTAAACATGGTCGGCCCCGGTCCTTCCCATTTCCGTGAATATGGCCCTGGATACCACATCCCTGGGGGCAAGCTCCATATCAGGATGATATCCGGCCATAAAGGGCTTTAGATTTACATTCAAGAGCTTTCCGCCTTCGCCCCGGAGGGCTTCGGTCAGAAGGAAATGCGGCGCGGAGGGCAGATACAGGCTTGTGGGATGAAACTGCACGAATTCCATGTCCTCAAGCGCGGCCCCTGCCCTGTATGCGGCGGCGTACCCGTCTCCGGTGGCCACCTGGGGGTTTGTAGTGATCGAATATATCTGGCCAAGCCCGCCTGTCGCAAGCACCGTGGCCCTGGCAAAGACAGCCACAGGTCTCCTTTCGGAAACAACGATCGCGCCATAACAGACTCCGTCCTCGACTATGAGGTCCTGTGCAAGCGTAAAGGGGAGGCGTTTTATGGAGGAGATGGTCTTTACCTTATTAATGAGCACGCGCTCAAGCTCTTTGCCCGTAGAATCCCCTCCCGCGTGGAGTATCCTTTTTCTGGAGTGGGCGGCCTCAAGGCCAAAGGCAAGTTTTTGTTTTTTCCCGGCTTCTGTGTCGAACTCCGCCCCCCAGGAAATAAGCTCCAGTATCCTTTCGGGGCCTTCTTCAACAAGCGCCTTCACGGCCTCTTCCCTGCACAGGCCGTCTCCAGCCCGGAGCGTGTCCTCATAATGAATGCCCACTTCGTCCTCGTCGCTTAAAGCCACCGCGATACCGCCCTGGGCGTATTCGGTGCTGCTTTCAGTGGCGACGTCCTTGGTTATAACGGTGACCCGGCCCGCACTGGACAGTTCTATGGCCGCCCTCAGGCCGGCAACTCCGCTTCCTATGACAAGAAAATCGGTATGCTCTCTGATCATTTCATTTTTTCAACTTTTTTCTTTTTTCACATGGGGCATATTATCTCTCCAAGCATACCCGATAATTTCATGTTCTCGCCGTAATCCACGGGGCAGTCGACCACCGATACGCCTTTTGTCCTCAGTGCATCCCTGAGTATGGGGCCAAGCTCGCTTTCCTTTTCCACTCTGTATGCCTTCGCGTTGAATGCCCCGGCCAGTTTTACTATATCCGGGTTCCCGAAACTGGTAAAGAACTCACTTCCGTACCGGATCCTTTCTTTCCAGCTTATGAGGCCGTAACCGCCGTCGTTCCATACAAGGACGGTAAAGGAAAGTCCAAGCCGTGAGGCCGTCTCCAGCTCGGATATGGACATGAGAAATCCCCCGTCGCCAACCGCGGCAATGACCTTCCTCTCCGGGCAGAGCATCTTTGCGGCAATTGCCGAAGGGATGGCAAACCCCATCGAGGCAAGCCCGTTCGAGATAAGCACAGTTCCGGGGCTCATTGCCTCATAGAACCTGGCTATCCAGACCTTGTGCGCCCCCACATCGCTTATAAGCACATCTTTTTTTCCCAGCGCTCCACGCATCTCATTGATTATCCTCAAGGGCTTGACCGGCCAGCCGGACAATGCAAGCGGCATGCCTTTTCGTTGCATCTCCTTCAGTTTTATAAAAAATGAAGGATCCCGTTCCGAATCCGCTCTTGCCCTCAGAAGCTTCGAAAGGGTCAGCTTTATATCGCCGATAAGCTCAAAACTCTGGTAAGCGGCATCGGTTTCGGCCGGAGTGGCGCTTATGTGTATGACAGGCTTTTCGATTTCACTTCCCTGCCGCCAATAACGGGGGCTGAACTCTACGGGGTCGTACCCTACCGTTATGATCAGGTCCGTTTTCTCGAACCCGCACGATATGTAATCTTTCTGCTGAAGCCCGACAGTCGATATGAAAAGCTCCTCATCGGAGGAAACAGCTCCCATGGCCATAAAGGTGGTTGCAAGCGGTATCCGGAATTTTCTTACAAATCTTAAAAGCTCCCTGCTTGCGCCCGCCCTTATCACGCCGCCTCCGGCTATGATTACCGGGTTTTGCGCCTTCTGTATCATGCCTGCCGCGGCCCTAACCGCCTCTTCCGGGGGCTCCGGATAATTTACCGGAGCAGGGTTCATCGGCCTTTGGGCCCCCGCATCCATTCCGGCAACGTCCTCCGGAAGCTCGATATGAGTGGGGCCGGGCTTTTCCGTCTGGGCCACCCTGAAGGCCTTTCTTACGATCTCAGGGACGTTTTTGCCCCCGATGCTGGCGCCCCATTTGGTCACAGGCTTGTATATGGAAAAAATATCGACGTACTGATGGGCCTCCTTGAAAGTCTCCGAGAGGTTCTTCTGCGCCGTTATGGCCACAAGCGGGGCGAAATCAAGGAAGGCGTCACCGACGCCCAAAAGCATATTTATGGCCCCTGGACCAAGGGTCGAGACACAGACCCCGGGTTTTCCGGAAAGCCTGCCCCATGCGGCCGCCATGAACGAAGCGCCCCTTTCATCCCTCGTAACAACAAAGTCCAGCTTGCCAGATTCTTTTATGGCGTGCAACAGTTCCAGGTTTTCCTCGCCCGGCAGGCCGAAGACGTATTGCACACCTTCATTTTCGAGGCATTTTACAAGCAGCTCCGCTATGTTCATAGTATTTTTCAGCCGCTCGCCTTTTGCGCTAAAGGGCCGCCAGCAGTTCCTTGAAATCTTTTATTGAACGAAAGCGTCCGGAGTTTTTGTTTTTTTTCTTTTCCACCCTGTCTCCCACATCCTTCGATGCCGGTTTCTCCTTGAGAAGCAGGTATCTGATCCCGAATTTCTCCGCCGTTGCCAGTACGCTCTCCGTGTCGTCTATAAAAAGGGACCTCTCCTTTTCAAAACCTATCCGGGACTGTGTTTTTTCCCAGAACCTTATGTCCTCCTTGGGATAGCCTATCCCGTAAGAGGCCACCACGTGGTCGAAATATTTGGCAAGCCCCGTTTTCCTGAATTTTATATCTATCGCCTTGTAATGGGCATTCGTGAACAGGTATACCTTTTTCCCCCTGCTCCTCAACGCCTCAAGAAATTCCTCGACATGAGGGTGCACCTCTATCAGGTGTTTTATCTGCTCTTTCAGGGCCGGGATATCAAGCCCAAGCTGCTCCGACCAGAAATCCAGATCCGTCCAGTTCAGCGTGGCCTCATGGCTTCTGTACAACTCAAGCAGTTCTTCCTTTGCCCTGCCGAAGGTCACATTATGCGCTTCCGCGTATTTCTCCGGCACCAGGTGTTCCCAGAAATAATCGTCAAAATATTTATCCAGAAGCGTGCCGTCCAGGTCCAGGAGCACGAAATCTATCTCCCCGAAAGGGATCCCAGGGATCCCAGGGAGCCCAGGCTCCTTTTTATTTTTTATCGTAACTTTCCTCTTTTCCATCCATCTCTTTTCATTAAAAAAATTACGGCGCCAGTATCAGCTTTCCGAAATGGGCGCTCTTTTCCATTTTCTCATGTGCCAGGGCGGCGTCTTTAAGCGGGAAGACCTCATCGATTACGGGTTTAAGTTTTCCTTCGGCGACAAAGGCCGCCACCTTATGCAATTCGCTCCTTGTGCCAAGGAAAGAACCCCGGATCTCCAGCTGTCTTGAGAAGAGATGTCTCAGATCAATAGTGGCTTCAGGCCCGGTTGTGGCCCCGCAGATGGCAAGCTTGCCTCCTTTTTTAAGCGAGGCCAGAGACTTGCCCAGAGTGGCCGGCCCGACGTGCTCGAATACAATGTCCACGCCCTGTCCGTATGTAAAATCCATCACCCTCTTGTGGATGTCCTCTTTTTTATGGTCTATCACGTGGTCCGCTCCCAGGTCGAAAAGCCTGGCTGTCTTTTCCGGCCCTCCGGCGGTTGCGATCACCATGGCCCCGAAGAGTTTGGCTATCTGGATGGCGGCCACGCCTATTCCGCTTCCACCGGCTATTATCAGCACG
>JAKAEG010000171.1 GCA_021819985.1 Nitrospirota bacterium
CGATATTCTTGATCGCCCCCGCGATCTCGATATTTGCCGGGATGACGGCCATATCGGTCATCCCGTTTTTCAGCGGCTTTGTAATAGCCAACATAAACATCGGGCTTCTTTTCATATTCGCCATGTCATCGCTGAACGCTTACGGCGTGGTGCTTGCGGGCTGGGCCTCCAATTCAAAATATTCGTTTCTTGGCGGCCTCAGGTCCTCAGCCCAGGTGATAAGCTATGAAATAGCGATGGGGCTTTCGCTTGTAGGCGTGATGATGATGGCCGGTTCCCTGAACCTGACCGACATCGTCAGGGCTCAGGAAAAGTTCCCCGGCGGCTTTTTCTGGCCCCAGGCGCTTGGGTTTTTTGTTTTCATTGTGGCGGCCTTCGCGGAGACCAACCGCACGCCGTTTGACCTGCCGGAGGCGGAAAGCGAGCTTGTGGCCGGCTACTTTACCGAGTACAGCGGAATGCGGTTCGCCCTTTTTTATGTGGCGGAGTACATAGGGATGATAGTCATGTCGCTGGTTGGGATAACCTGCTTTCTCGGGGGCTGGAACGGCCCGTTCCATATCCCCTTTATCCCGTTTGCCTGGCTGTTCATAAAGCTGTACCTGTTCATATTCGTTTTCTACTGGGTACGGGCCACTGTGCCTCGTTACAGGTACGACCAGTTGATGGCCCTTGGATGGAAGCTGCTTATACCCCTTGCCCTTCTGAACATAATCGGCACGGGGCTTGTGAAAATACTGATATGAGGTTTTTGGTTTAGCCGTAAGATGAGTAAAAAAATAAAAAAGATAATCGATACGATCTTCCTCACGGAGATATTAAAGGGCATGGCGCTCACCCTGAGGTCCTTCTTCTCCCCGGCGGTGACCAGGCAGTACCCCGAAGAAAAGAGACAGCCGTTTCCGGGGTTCAGGGGACAGCATGCCTTCGTGAGGGACGAAGCAACAGGGAAAGAAAAATGCATCGCCTGCGGACTTTGCGGCGCGGTCTGCCCGTCAAAGTGCATCTACATCTATACGAAAGAAGACTCCGCTACGGGTAAAAAGGTCATCGACCGCTACGAGATCGAACTGCTGAGATGCGTCTACTGCGGGTTCTGCGTGGAGGCCTGCCCGGTCGGGGCCGTGGTCCTCACCGAAAACTATGAATATTCGGACTACTCGCGTGACGCCCTTTACATGACCAAGGAAAAACTGATGGATAACTGGGACAGGCTGATGGCAGGCGAGAAGGGACGCGAGTATTTCAAAAAATTCTGGACCCCTGGGGAGGACAGCTTCAGGGCGTACCCCGGCCAGGCGTTATTTAATAAAGACAGGCTGGCATCCAAAAAGAAAAAAGATGCCGCAGGGGAAACTAAATGAGCCCATATCTTTTCGGTTATCTAGGCGCGGCGATACTCATACTCTCCGGGCTTTCACTTACCAGGAAAAACCCGGTCCACGCCGTCCTGTACATGATAGTCATGTTCTTCCACCTTGCCGTCCTGTACCTTGGGCTGGGTGCGGAGTTCCTGGCCGCCGTGCAGATAATCGTATATGCCGGAGCCATCCTGGTGCTTTTCCTGTTTGTCATAATGATCCTGAACATAAAGGAAGAGATGGAAGGCGAGCGTTTCAGCGGCGCATGGCCATTTGGCATCAGCCTGGCAAGCGGCCTTTTGCTTCTGTTTATAATCATTACCGGAAATGTGACGCCGGGCCAGCAGGGCACCTGCACACCCGCGGTCATAGCGGCGCAGACCAACACAAAGCTGATGGGAACGCTCCTTTATACACAATATATTTTCCCCTTCGAGGTCGCCTCGCTTATACTTCTTGTGGCGGTGGTGGGGGCGATAGTGCTTGCAAAGAAAAGGCTGAGGTGAGGTAGAAACAAAATGGTCCCACTTCAATGGTTCATATGGCTTAGCGTGGCCCTCTTCATGGTGGGGGTGTTCGGGTTTCTTACAAGAAGAAGCATCATAATGATGTTTCTTTCCATCGAAGTGATGCTCAACGCCGTGAACCTTTCGCTTGTGTCTTTCGCGCATTTCCTGAACGACCTCCGGGGAGAGGTGCTGGCGCTTTTTGTGATAGCGGTTGCGGCCTCCGAGGCGGCAATCGGGCTTGCCATACTCATTGCGCTCTTCAGAAACAGGGAAACCGCGCAAATCGATGAAGTAAAGGAGCTGAAGGGATGACCGCAAATAGCCTTCTTCTGATACCGGCGCTTCCCCTCCTTGCGTTTATCATCAACATCACTTTGGGAAAGGGCATTATAAAGGACAAAGCCCACCTGGTCTCAATTCCCGCCCTGGCCGCGTCCTGGGCGATCGCGATGCTGGCTGTCTACAACGTTTTTTCCCGCGGCAATGTTTTCGAGGGAAATCTTTACACGTGGGTGGTATCCGGCGCGTTCAGGGTGCAAGTGGGCTTTCTGGTAGACCAGCTTACGGCGGTGATGCTGGTCGTGGTCACCAGTGTCGGCCTGCTCGTGAACATATACTCCGCCGGTTACATGCGGGGGGATAAAGGATTTTACCGGTTTTTCGCCTACCTGTCGCTATTTGTGTTTTCGATGCTCATGCTCATCATGGCCAACAACTTCCTTCAGCTTTATTTCGGCTGGGAAGCGGTGGGTCTCTGCTCATATTTCCTGATAGGTTTCTGGTATGAGAAAAAGTCCGCCGCGGACGCCGGAAAAAAGGCGTTCATCGTAAACCGGTTCGGCGATTTCGGTTTCGGTCTGGGCATCATGCTCATATTCCTTTACACCGGGTCTCTCCAGTACAGTAATGTGTTTCCGGCAGCGCACAGCCTGGCAGGCCAGACGGTAAGCCTGTTTGGCTCGAACGTGCCGCTGCCGACGGTGATAGCGCTGCTTCTTTTCTGCGGGGCAATGGGCAAATCGGCGCAATTCCCTCTTCATGTCTGGCTTCCTGACGCGATGGAGGGCCCCACGCCCGTTTCCGCCCTTATCCATGCGGCAACCATGGTGACAGCAGGAGTGTTCATGGTTGCAAGGTGCAGCCCTATATTCAACCTGTCCCCTGTGGCAATGGGCGTTGTGGCGATAACCGGCGCGTTTACGGCCCTTTTTGCCGCAACCATCGCCCTTACTCAAAACGATATAAAACGCGTTATCGCATATTCCACGATAAGCCAGCTTGGCTACATGTTCCTGGCCTGCGGGGTCGGGGCTTACGGGGCGGGCGTGTTCCACCTCTACACGCATGGTTTTTTCAAGGCCCTGCTCTTTTTGGGCGCGGGCTCGGTAATGCACGCAATGTCCGGGGAACTCGACCTGAGGAAAATGGGCGGGCTTAAAAAATACATGCCTGTGACATACTGGACCTTTCTGCTGGCCTCTTTGAGCATATCCGGCATACCCGGATTCGCCGGTTTTTTCAGCAAGGATGAAATACTCTGGAGGGCATATTCTTCGGGGCCGTTGGGCAAAGTCCTCTGGGCTGTGGGCGTGCTTACCGCGCTGCTTACGGCCTTTTACTCTTTCAGGCTCGTCTTTATGGCGTTTCACGGAAAATTCCGCGGAAGTATTGAGCAGGAGCGCCATCTGCACGAATCGCCCATGTCAATGGGCCTGCCTCTGCTGATCCTTGCAGTGGGAGCGGTAGCGGCCGGATGGGTGGGCATATCACCTGTCATAAGCGAAAGCCTTGGGATGGGACCTCTGGACAAGATCGGGCCGTTTCTGGCTACTGTGGTAGGCACTCCCGTCTCAACCGGCGCGCCTACGACCGAACTGGCCCTGATGGGCGTGTCCGTTTTGATGGCATTGCTTGGGATACTGCTTGCGGCCTACATGTACCTTTGGAAACCGGAAGCGCCGGAAGCCCTTGCACGTACATTCAGGCTGCCGTACAAGCTCTCTTTCAACAAATACTATATAGATGAGATATATGACAATGCGATAGTGAAACCCACTTTCTGGGTGGCAAAAAATGTTATTGTGGGCGTGACCGACGGCAAATGGATAGAGGGCATAGTAAACGGGGTGCCAAAGGCGATAGGCTCTTTCGGGCAGTCGCTGAGGAAACTCCAGTCAGGCGTGACCCAGCACTATGCCGATATCATGGCCCTGGGGGTGCTCATATTCATCGCGGCCGCCCTTTTGCTCAGGTTATAAAAGCAGGTATAAAAGTAAAAGACCCGGAAATGATGGAAAAGGCAGAGTAAAAGGTAAAAAGTATAAAAATGATAATGAACTCACTTGGATATCCGGTGCTCAGCACCCTTATATTCCTGCCCATAGCGGGGGCCCTGCTTTTGGGGCTCATAAGCAGGAAGCGCGAGGGGCTGATAAAGGCAGGCGCTCTCATTCTTAGCCTGGCCGTATTTGCTGCCTCGCTGCCGATCTTTTTCAACTTCGACAAGACCACCGCAAAGATGCAGTTTGTTGAGTGGCGCACGTGGATACCGGTCTTTCATGCAGATTACCTTGTGGGGATTGACGGCATCAGCGCGCTGTTCGTGCTCCTTTCAGCCCTGATAGCGGTGCTATGCGTCCTCATATCATGGAACTCCATTAAAACGAGGGTAAAAGAGTTCTATATGGCAATCCTTCTTATCGAGGGCGCCATGATCGGGGTGTTCTGCTCTTTGGATTTCTTCCTTTTCTACATATTCTGGGAAGCGATGCTGATACCCATGTACCTGCTGATAGGCGTATGGGGCGGCCCTAACAGGCTGTATGCCGCGATAAAATTTTTCCTCTACACGCTGGCAGGAAGCGTGCTGATGCTGGTGGGCATCATCTTCCTTTACAACTACGCCGGCGGGGATTTTAATATCCTGCACCTTCAGGCAATGAAGTACCCGGTTTCCATGCAGATGTGGCTGTTCTGGGCCTTTTTCGCCGCCTTTGCCGTGAAGGTGCCCATGTTCCCGTTCCACACATGGCTTCCGGACGCCCATACCGAGGCTCCGACCGCAGGCAGCGTTATTCTTGCAGCGGTGCTCATAAAGATGGGCGCATACGGGTTTCTGCGGTTCTCCATCCCGATGTTCCCGGACGCCGCAAGCGCAATGGCTGTGCCTATGATGGCCCTGTCGGTTGTGGCGATCATCTATGGGGCGGTCGTCTGTCTTGCCCAGACAGATCTTAAGCGCCTCATAGCTTACAGCTCGGTCAGCCACATGGGGTTTGTGACCCTTGGCATATTCGCGCTGAACAGCCAGGGGGTGGAAGGAGGTATTCTCCAGATGCTGAATCACGGCATAGTGACGGGCGCTCTCTTTCTCTCGATAGGCATCATCTACGACCGCACGCATTCACGCCAGATCTCCGATTACGGCGGGGCGGCTTCCGTTCTTCCTGTCTATGCGGGTATGTTCATGATATTCACGCTGGCCTCGATAGGGCTGCCTGGAACGAACGGATTTATCGGGGAGTTTTTGATAATCCTTGGCGGATTTACGGCTAACAGACTGGCCGGAGTGCTTGCCGCAACCGGCATAATCATCGGCGCGGCCTATATGCTCTGGCTTTATCAAAGGGTGTTTTTTACCGGGGTAAACCCGAAGATAAAAGGACTTCCGGACATAAACGCAAGGGAGTTCATTGCCCTTGCCCCTATGGCCCTGCTGGTCTTCTGGATAGGGGTCTATCCAAACGCGCTGCTTGGTTTCCTGCACCCCTCGGTGCAAAACCTGATCGGCAGGTTTCATCCGGGGCCCGCATCCGGCTTAAGCGCCCTCTCAGATTTTATTAAAACCCTGTTTGCAAGGGCATAGATAGAACATCATTGAAAACAAAAGGGCCCGTTATAGCGGGCCCTTTTGTTTTTATGCAGACAGCTTTCTTTTTTTAAACCGGCTGCATCTGCTCGCCGCAGCAGACCAGGTTAACCACATTCATTTCGCCCCACTCGTCCACGCTCACCATCAGACCGCAGACCTCGCAGCCGTAACGGCCCTCGGCCTGCTGGGAAGCCGCTGCCTGCCTGGGCGCCGCCTTTTTGGCAGCCTTTGACGCGGGCCTCCTGACGGCCGCTTTTGCGGGTTTTTTGGCAGCTGCCTTCACAGCTTTTCCCGGAGCCACTTTCGCGCTCGTCTTTTTGGGCGCCGTGGTGGCCTTCGCCTGGGATGTTTTCGCTTTCGCCCCCTTTGCGCCGGCTTTCTTTACCGCCATGTCCTGCCTCCTTTTACGGGATAATTTTTTAAAAATTTTTTAAGCTGTCCTCTAGCTACATATATCACATTCCGAAGATATTTTAAAGACGTGGGATAAAAAAATAAAAAAAATTTAGAACCTGTCTCAAAATAGATTCTGACGCGAAAGAGAGCGGAAATCGTGGAAGACAAGGAGAAAAGGGGAAAGCGCCCGGAGGCGCAACGTCAAAATGGATTCCCGCTTACGACATGCGGGAATGACTCACGAATAAGGAATTCGAGGGCAGGCTTAAAAGACTTAAGACGTCATGCCCGAGGACCTTAATCGGGCATCCACTTTGAATCACTTATTTTCCCTGGCCGTACAGCCGGCGCTGCACCCATGACGATTTTCCTTTTACGAGCCGTATGCCGCGATTTCTTTAAAACCTCTTGCAGCCGGAAGCTATTTTGATAGATAGGCTCTATTACAGAGTGCGCTTGAAGGTAATAATGGAAAGACCCATCAATGCCGCGGTGAAGAGCGCAAGGAAACCCAGGTCCCCAAGGATATTGCCCATTCCGGCGTTTTTAAACAGTATCGATTTCAGCGCGTCCACTGCGTATGCCTCCGGGTTCACCTTTGAAAATGATTTAAGCCATCCGGGGAAGCTTGCGATGGGGTAAACCGCGCCGCTCGGGAAAAACAGTATCACATTCAAAAACCCGCTCAATACGCCAACTATCCTGGGATGGCTTATCCTCCCCAGGATGGCGAACATGAGGCTAAGCAGGCATAACGTGGTAAGCACCACAGTGAGGAGGATGGGGAAAAAATTCAAAAGCCCCCTCGAAAGTGGAATGCCCGTTATCAGCATGCTGGTGGCGAAAATGAAAAGCGCGTTCATCGTAGTTATCGAAAGACCGCTGATAATAAGCCCGCCCACGATATGGCCCTTCGAAAGAGGAGTAAGCAGATAACTTTCCTCTATGCCAAGAAAACGGTCCATTACCAGATTGAAAGCGCCGGTCGT
>JAKAEG010000172.1 GCA_021819985.1 Nitrospirota bacterium
CGGGGAAGGCGAATTCAGAGAGTTAATATTGAAGTCCGATTGCGTGAACCTCTCCTGGTTCAGCTTCGCCATGAATGCAAACGTCGGGTTGTCGGTACGCATGAAGCGGCTTTCATATGATAAGGACGGATAAAAAGAACCTTTTGAAATACTTACGCCCTCTTTTGCGGCCTTGACCGCCCAATTTCCGGCTTTGATCTGCGGATTTTCCTTCAGCGCGGTCTGGACCGCCTGGTTCAGGTCCATCGTGGCCGGAGCTGTTTGCTCCGCAAAAACGGTATGGACCGGCAGCATGGAAGTGAAAAAAATTAAAACCAGTGTGAAAAAACAAGTCTTGGGAATTCTCATTTTCTCCCGTTCCCCTCAATGATATCCGCTGTTTTCATATTTGATGAATGCCCGCCGGGCAGCTTTTTCTTTCTCCTGATGAACTCCCGGAAAGATTTCATATCGCAGCGGCCGGTGGTCTTCTGGAACTCCTGGCACTCCTCCAGGCAGTTCCTGTCTTCCGCCGCTCTTTCGGTTTCCGACAGGTCCTTGAGCACCCCTTTCGCAAACCCAAGCCCGCCTGCCGCGAGGTCCGGGTGGAGCTTGTAGAACATCAGCTTCTTTTCACGTCTGGACAACAGAAATCCGGCCGATTTAAGGAGATTGAGGTTCCTTGAAACAAGGGGCTGAGAGGTGCCGAGCACTGCCATTAGCTGGCAAACGCAAAGCTCCCTTCCTGACACCAGAAGCAATATCCTCAACCTTGTCTCATCCGATAGCGCCCTGAGGGCTTTCAAGTATTCGTTCATAACATTATCATATAACCACAATTAGATACGTATAGTCAATAGATTTATTGACTATTTTTCCCCGATTGTTTTGGCGAGAGAAAATTTATAAAAATTTCAACCGCAGGAATTCCGGTATCAGCGGGCAAGGGAGTGGGCGACCGCAGGATGGACGATCTTCCCTTTATATACGTTCAGCGAGGTTTTCAAAGGCATGCTTTTTTCAAGCAAGCCTTCCAACCCCTCTGCCGCGAGGGTCTCTATGTAAGGGAGCGTGGAGCTTGTAAGGGCGAGGGTCGAGGTCCTTGGATAAGCGCTAGGCATGTTCGCGACGCAGTAGTGGATGATCCCGTCCACCTCATAAACGGGGGTGTCATGAGTGGTTGGCCTTGAGGTCTCCGCCGTCCCGCCCTGATCAATTGATATATCTATTATCACAGAGCCTTTCTTCATAGTTTTGAGCGCCGCCCTGTCGATAAGCACAGGCGCCTTTGCTCCGGGCACAAGCACGGCTCCGATAACAATATCGGCCTCTTTCAGCGCTTCCCTGAGCATGGCATGATTGAGCACAACTGTTTTTACCCGTCCCAAAAAGATCTCATCGATCGCTTTGAGCCCGAAAGAATTTATATTTAAGACGGTAGTGTCCATCCCGATTCCCGAGGCCACCCTGGCCGCATTGGTCCCGGCGTTGCCCGCCCCGAGGACCAGGCAATTTGCCGGACGCACCCCGATCGTGCCGGCCGCAAACACGCCGCTTCCCCCGAGATTTCCCTGAAGATAAAAAGCGCCCATCAGGGGGGCCATTCTGCCTGCGATCACGCTCATCGGGGCCAGAAGCGGCAGCCTGCCTCCTTCCTCAAGCGTCTCGTAAGACAGCGCTGTTACCCCGCTTTTCATAAGCGCATCGGCAAGCCCCGGATTTGCGGCAAGATGAAGAAAGGTAAAAATGATCTTTCCAGCCCGTAAATGTCCGTATTCTTCCGGAAGCGGTTCCTTGACCTTTATTATGAGTTCCGGCTCTTCCCATACCGGTTGCCTGTCCGCAACCCGTGCGCCGGCCCCGGTGTAAAGGGCATCGGGAAAACCGCTGCCGGCTCCCGCGCCTTTTTCGACGAGCACTGTGTGCCCCAGGCCTGTAAGCTCAGCGGCCCCTTCCGGCGTCAGCCCTACCCGGCGCTCCTCTTTCTTGATCTCTTTGGGCACCCCGATCAACATTCAACCCGCTCCATTTCTGTTAAAAATATCAGATACCATAAAGGGGTTCAAGGGAAAATGAGAAAATCGCCATGGAATTGACCCGCCGGGCCTGCCGGATATATCATAACGAACTATGATGGAAGCCGTTAAACAGCTGGAGATAATAAAGCGGGGCGCCTCCGAGATAATTGTCGAAGAGGAGCTTCTGAAAAAGCTCGAACGGGGAGTTCCCCTTCGCGTAAAGGCTGGTTTCGACCCCACGGCCCCGGATATACACCTTGGCCACACTGTGCTCATGGAAAAAATGAGGCAGTTCCAGGACCTGGGTCATGAGATAATTTTTCTTATCGGGGACTTCACGGGCCTGATCGGAGACCCGACCGGAAAAAGCGAGACCAGGAAACCTCTCACAAGCGAGGATGTAGCCAGAAACGCCCTTACTTACAAAGAGCAGATATTCAAAATACTTGACCCGGAGAAAACGCGTGTGGAGTTTAACTCCCGGTGGATGGGTATTCTGAAGCCTGAGGAGTTCATAAAGCTTACAAGCCAATACACTGTCGCCAGGATACTAGAGCGTGAGGATTTTAAGCAGCGCTTCCAGAATCAAAGCCCCATCGGCATTCACGAGTTCCTTTATCCTCTTATCCAGGGGTACGATTCCGTCCACCTGAAGGCCGATATCGAGCTTGGGGGCACGGACCAGAAATTCAATCTCATAGTGGGCCGCGAGCTTCAGAAGGCCTATGGCCAGGCCCCGCAGAGCATCGTCCTCATGCCCCTGCTCGAAGGGCTGGACGGGGTCAAAAAGATGTCCAAAAGCCTTAATAATTATATAGGCATTAGCGAGCCTCCGCAGCAGATGTTCGGCAAGATCATGTCCATCACGGACGAACTCATGCTCCGCTATTACGAGCTTTTAAGCCACATATCGAACGAGAAGCTTGAACAACTCAAAGAGGATATCAAAAGCGGCTCAGTCCATCCCATGATGGCGAAAGAGTCCCTGGCCATGGAGATCACGGAAAGATACCATGGCAAGGAAGGGGCATTGAAGGGCAAAGAGGAGTTCGATCTGGTTTTCCGTAAAAAAGAGGCGCCGGATGAGGTCCCCGTTTTCAAAATGGTTTGGGACGAAGAGCATATCTGGCTTCCAAGGATACTGAAGCTTTCCGGACTTGCCCAGAGCTTCTCCGAAGCCCAGCGGCTCATAAAGCAGGGCGGCATCAAAATTGACGGTCAAAAATTCACCGACCCCGAAGCAAAGCTCCCGAAAGGCCCCTATCTGCTAATGGCAGGCAAAAGACGTTTTGTGAAAATAGAGCCTCTGAATTAGCTCAAATGCTATAATCTGGTCGATGTCTACCGGCAATTGGGATATCGTGATAAGGCTGCTCATTGGGGCGGTAATGGGCGGCATCATAGGGTTTGAAAGAGAGGCCCACAGCCGTCCTGCCGGCTTCAGGACGCATCTGCTTGTCTGCATCTCGGGAGTGCTCATCATGACAATTTCCCATGACCATTACCTTTCGGGTCCGTTTATGCCTGGGACCATTCGTGTCGATCCCGGAAGGATCGTTTCGGGGGCCATAACCGGCATAGGCTTTCTGGGCGGCGGTGTAATAATAAAAACCAGGGGGGCAGTACATGGGCTGACGACGGCCGCCTGCATCTGGATAGTCTTCGCCTTAGGGCTTGCCACGGGAAGCGGGCTCTATATGCCCGCGGTCATCGCGTTTCTGCTGACGTTCTTTACTCTCTGGACCCTGCGGATTGCGGAAAACAAGATACCCAGGGACCTTTACAGGCAGATCGAAATAACTGCTGATGAGATATTGAAAGAAGACCAGTTCGGCTTTGTCATTAATGAATTCGGTCATGTGCTTGGCATCGAATACGAAAAGGACAACGCCACAAGAAGCATTATCTACAGGACCACAGTCTCTCTCAGGCACGGCACGCCATTGGACCTGGTGCTTTCCAGGCTTTCCGCCCTGAATGGGGCAAAACAGATAAAAATTAATATGGCCGGCTAGTTTCCCTGGTCCCCTTCCGGTCCGTTTACTTAAATTAAAAATGTTAAAATGGTTAACGAGCGTAACCGTCAGGTAAGCGAGCGAATACGGTAAAAAAGGAAATCGCTTACATAAGCTTTCCGGATAGGGAAGCTCAATCAATGACCATGGATAAAAAAGGAAAAGTTTTTCTGGTCGGGGCTGGTCCCGGAGACATAGGGCTGATGACGATAAAAGGGCTGAAATGCCTGAAAAGGGCCGATGTCGTCGTATACGATTATCACCTGAACGCGCAGGTGCTCAATTACATAAAAAAAGACGCCGAGTCCATTTATGCTGGCAAGAGGGGCGGCCACCATACAATGAGCCAGGAAGAAATAAACGCCATCCTTGTGGACAGGGCCAAAAAAGGATTGATGGTATGCAGGCTCAAGGGAGGAGATCCCTTTGTCTTCGGGCGCGGCGGAGAGGAGGCCTGCGCCCTTGCCGATGAGGGGCTTGAGTTCGAGGTCGTCCCGGGTGTGAGTTCCTCTGTGGCGGCTCCCGCTTACGCAGGTATTCCTCTTACCCACAGAAAAATATCTTCTTCATTCGCCGTAATACCCGGTTATGAGGACACCACAAAGGAGGGGTCCTCCATCGCATGGGAAAAACTGGCCACAGGGGTGGGCACGCTGGTCTTTCTCATGGCGGTAAAGAACGTGGATGTGCTCACTGAAAAACTCATTTCAAATGGAAAGCCCCCAGAGACCCCCGTTGCCGTCGTAAGATGGGGCACCAGGCCAGAGCAAAGGACAATTATAAGCACGCTGGGCGAAATAGCCGGGGTTGTAAGGGAAAACGAGATAAGGCCCCCGGCCGTAATGGTAATTGGGGCCGTGGTAAAGCTGAGAGAAAAACTTAAATGGTATGAGAACAAGCCGCTTTTCGGGCAACGGGTGCTCCTTACAAGGGAACATTCCACGGGATTTGAAAAACTTGAGGATATGGGAGCCGAGGTAATGGAGTTTCCCACCTTTGAGATCGTGCCGCCCAAAAGCTGGCAGCAATTGGATGATTCCATGGGGGGGCTTGGCTCCTACGACTGGATAATATTCACTAGCGCAAAGGGTGTGAAATTCTTTTTCGAAAGGCTCAAGGCGCTCGGGATGGATATCCGCTTGCTTGGCGGCGCCAAAATATGCGCGATAGGCCCCAAGACCGCCGAAGCGGTTGAGAGTTTCTGTCTTAAGGTGGACCTTGTTCCGGAAGAGTTCAGGGCGGAAGGGCTTATAAAGTCCTTCTCGGAGCTGAATGCCGGAGGAAAAGACCTGAAGGGGGTCCGTTTTCTTCTGCCCCGCGCCCAGGAGGCAAGAGAGATCTTTCCTGAGAAAGTGAGAGAGATGGGGGGACACATAGACGTGCCGCCCGTTTATCAGGCGATAATGCCGGAGGCTCATGGAAAGAGGCTGAAACGTATTTTGAAAGAGGGAAAAATAACTGTAGCGACCTTCACTAGCGGAGCCACGTTCACGAATTTCCTTGAGATGATGGGCGAAGAGGCAAAAGAGCTGCTGAAAGGGGTGGCGATAGCCGTTATAGGGCCGGTGACCGCAAAAAAAGTGAAAGAGGCCGGGCTTTCCGTTGACATCATGCCCAAGTCTGCCACCATGGAGTCGCTTGAACAGGCCATTATTGAGTGGGCCATCAGCAAGCAATAAGATTTTTTCATAAAATAGCGGCAAGATGAAAGCGATCCTTACCTATGCCTGCTTCCTGGAAATCCCCCAGTTTTTCACCTCTTTGCATTATAATTAACTTTATATGTCAAGACCTCTTGTGATACTCCCTACCTATATGGAGAAGGACACCCTCCCGGTGGTGCTGACAAAAGTGCTCACACAGGAAAATGCCGATATCCTGGTGATAGACGACAACTCACCGGATGGCACGGCGCAGATAGCCAGTGACTGGGCCAGCCGGGACCCGAGGGTAAATGTAATGAACAGGCCAGGCAAACTTGGCCTGGGAACGGCGTATCTGGCGGGCTTTCTCTGGGGGCTCGAAAGGGGCTATGACTGCTTTATCGAGATGGATTCCGATATGTCCCACAACCCTCTTGACCTGCCCAGGTTTCTGGATGAAATCGAAAAAGGCGCGGACCTCGTGATCGGCTCCAGGTATATAAGGGGGACCATAAGCGTTGTCGGATGGGATTTCAGGAGACTTATCCTGTCCAAGTTCGGCAACCTGTATGCTACAAAGATACTGGGCATGGGGTTAAGCGATATAACTAGCGGCTATCGTGCTTTCAGCCGCAGGGCGCTCGAATACATAGAACTTGGAAAAATCCATTCGGAGGGGTATGCTTTCCAGATCGAAATGGCATATCATGCATGGCGGTCCGGTTTGACTGTCAGGGAAGTGCCGATAATTTTTACGGAGCGCGCCAGCGGCTGCTCCAAAATGAACAAACAGATCGTCAGAGAGGCGGTCTGGCTGCCCTGGAGACTTAAATTAAAAGCGGCGAGTAATGGGTTTTTCAGGCCTTCCAAAGGGCTGCAGAAAAACAAAAAACACCTGGAGGGAAACGGGTAAATGAAAGCAGGGGGAAAAAACAACAGGCACCTTCATGCAATTATAATGGCGGGGGGGAAAGGCACGCGTTTTTGGCCTCTCAGCAGAGAGACTTTTCCCAAGCAGTTCCTGAAGATAGTGGGCGAAAAGACACTCCTTGAAAATACGATCGATCGCGTACGGGGGGTGGCCCGGACCGAAAACATACTAATCATAACCACATCGAACCAGGCGGACCTCGTGCGCTGGCAGACAAAAGAGACCCTCCCGCCTGAATGCATAATCATCGAACCTGACGGCAGGAACACCGCGCCGGCCATAGCCCTGTCCGCATTCAAAAAATACAAGGAAAACAAAAACGCCCTGCTGCTTGTCCTTCCCTCTGACCACCACATCACCCAGCCGGCCCGGTTCGAGACCGCAATTGGGGAAGCTTTACCGGTTGCGGCCGCTGGAAACCTGGTCACCTTCGGTATGGTACCGGACAGGCCGGAGACCGGATACGGCTATATCAAATCAGGGAAACCGGCAGGGAAAAACATATTCAAAGTGGATAGTTTCGTTGAAAAACCCGA
>JAKAEG010000173.1 GCA_021819985.1 Nitrospirota bacterium
GATCTAGGAAGCGGTTGAGGGGAGGCTTTCTGTTCACACTTCCATGACAATGGGCATTATCATGGGCCTTCTGTCCATGGAGTTTCTAAGATATTTCTTAAGGGAGCTTCTTATCTTGGCCTGCAAGAGCTGGCTGTCCGCGATTATCTCCTTGTCCAATCCGGATACCGTAGTAGATAAAAAATCCTTAACTTCGGCTATAAGCTCCGGCGAGGCGTCTTCGAATATGAAACCTCTCGATATCACATCCGGGCCGGAAATAATATTGCCCGTAAGCTTCTCCACCCCGATTATCACTATAACGACGCCGTCATGGGCCAGCCTCATCCTGTCCCTCAGCACCATCTCCTCGACGTCGCCCGTTTTGCCGTCGATGAATATTCTGCCCGAATCCACCTTTCCGGCCCTCGCCGCGCCTTCGGAGTTGATCTCCAGCACCTCGCCATTGTCCAGGATAAAAATATTTTCCTTTGGTATCCCCTGCTTTACCGCAAGGTTCGCGTGAGTGGCAAGGTTCCTGTACTCGCCGTGGATGGGGACGAAGTATTTCGGCTTCACAAGGTTCATCATGAGTTTAAGCTCTTCCTTCGATGCGTGCCCCGAGACGTGTATCTCCGAGACCTTCTCATGAATTACCGTGGCTCCACGCCTGAAGAGGTGGTTTATGATCCTGCCTATGGAGCGCTCGTTTCCGGGGATCATCTTGGCAGAAAGTATTACGGTGTCGCCCTCTTTTATCTGTATCTGCTTGTGCTCTCCGACGGCGATCCTTGAAAGCACGCTCATAGGCTCGCCCTGAGAACCGGTGGTGATTATCGCCACGTCCTTGTCTTCCAGGTCTTTCAGGTCCTCAATTTTCATCCATGTCTCTCTGGGCAGACGCAGATAGCCAAGGTCCAGGGCTATCTGGGTATTTGAGACCATGCTCCTGCCGCACAGGATGATTTTTCTGCCGAACATCACGGCAACGTCTATGGCCTGCTGTATGCGATGTATGTTCGATGCGAAGGTGGAGATTATTATCCTGCCTTTTGCGCGGGCGAATATGTCATCAAACGCACGCCTCACTTCCTTTTCGGAAAATGTAAAGCCGCCCTTTTCGGCATTGGTGGAATCTGAAAGCAGAAGAAGTGTATTTTTTTCTCCGTATTCCGCGAACCTATGGAAATCCATAAGTTCACCGTCAACGGGAGTAGGGTCCAGCTTGAAATCCCCCGTGTGCACGACCCTTCCCATGGGGGTCGTAATACCCAGGGCCACGCCGTCAACGATGCTGTGGGTTACGCGGATGAACTCGACCTCGAAGGGGCCGATGGATACGGTTTCTCTTGGCCTTACCGGGTGCATTTCGGCTTCTACCTTGTATTCCTTAAGCTTCTCTTTAATCAGTCCCAGGGTGAGCCGCGTGGCGTAGATGGGGGCCTGCACGCTCCTGAGCAGAAACGGGAGCGCCCCGGTATGGTCTTCATGCCCGTGCGTGATTATTATCGCCTTAACTTTCTCTTTGTTTTCTACAAGGTAGGAAAAGTCCGGGATAACGAAATCGATGCCAAGCATGTCTTCTTCCGGGAACATGAGACCAGAGTCTATGACTAAAATTGACTCGCCGTACTGGAGGGCCATCATATTGAGCCCTCCGATTTCTTCCAGCCCGCCTAGCGGTATCAATAAGAGCGGCTCAGACAAAAATTCTACCTCCTGATAAAAAGAACGTCATCTAAGAATGGGCCATCAGCAGTTTTTCGAGGAGCGCTTTTCCCGAATAAAGCCTGTTTTCCGCCTGTTCGAAAATAACACTCCTGGGCCCGTCCATGACCTCATCCGTTATTTCTTCTCCGCGGTGCGCGGGCAGGCAATGCATGACGATGGCATCCGGTTTTGCACAGGAAAGCAGCGCGTCATTGATCTGGTAATTTTTGAACCTGTCTTTTTTGCCATCGGACTTTTTCTCCTGGCCCATACTGACCCATACATCCGTATAAATGACGTCGGATCTTCCCGCCGCTTCCTTGGGATCGCGGAGCACCACTATCTCATTTTTACCTGGGCTTTTCATCGCTTTTTCGAGCACAAGCGGGTCGGGCTCAAACCCTTCCGGGCAAGCGATGGAAAGGTCCATTTTCAGCATGGAAGCCCCCTCTAGAAGAGAATTGGCAACGTTGTTGCCGTCGCCTATATAGGCAACCTTCAGGCCTTCCAGCCTGCCTTTTTTCTCCAGCATGGTCATGAGGTCCGCAAGCCCCTGGCACGGATGATGCCTGTCCGTAAGGCCGTTAATTACCGGCACCCGGGAATATTTCGCGAACTCCTCCACCCGCTCGTGCTCAAAGGTCCGGATGATAATGGCATCCATATAGGACGACAGCACGCGTGCCGTGTCTCCGGCGGTTTCGCCCCTGCCAAGCTGTATATCATTCGGGTTCATATAGATGGAATGTGCGCCAAGCTGGTAAATGGCCGCCTCGAAAGAGACCCTGGTGCGGGTGGAGGCCTTTTCAAACATGAGCCCCACGCTTCTGCCTGCAAGGGGGGCGCCAGCCGGAGCACTCGTTTTTTTCATCTCTATGGCCCTGTCCAGCAGACTGAGTATCTCCGCCTTATTAAAATCCGCGAGTGTCAGAAAATCTCTTTTCATTTCTATCAGCTGGCTCCCTTAAAGCTTTTTTAGGACTTCAGAAAGGATACTGACGGCCTGATCGATATCCGGTTCCTGCACCGTGATGGGCGGCATGAACCTGAGCACGTTATCAGCGGTGCAGTTGATGAGAAGGCCATTTTCAATGCATGCCCTGACGACGGCGGCGCACGGGCGCGAAAGTTCCAATGCCTGAAGCAGTCCGATCCCCCTCGCGCCAAGGGCCAGTCCCGGGAATGCGTTTATCAGTTCCGAAAGCCTCTTTGAAAGATGAGCGCCCATCCGTTTGCAGTTTTCAAGCAAGTATTGATTGTCTTCCAGTATGGTCTGAATGGTCGCTATCGCGGCGGCGCACACAAGCGGGTTTCCGCCGAATGTGGCCGCGTGCGTTCCGGGGGTAAAGGCACGGGCCACCTTCCCGGTGCCAAGCACCGCCCCTATCGGCACACCTCCGCCCAAGCCCTTGGCAAGGGTCATGATATCCGGTTTTATTCCAAAATGCTTATAGGCGAAGAGTTCGCCCGTCCTGCCCATTCCGGTCTGTACCTCGTCCAGTATAAGGAGCGCCCCGGAAGTGTCGCATATCTCTCTTACATGCCTGAAATAATCCGGTGGAGGCACCCTTACGCCGCCTTCGGCCTGGATGGGCTCAAGGAGAACGGCGCATGTTTTTTTGGGGGACACCGCTTTTTTCAGCGCCTCCACGTCCCCGAAAGGCACATGGATGAAACCCGGCAACATCGGCTCGAATCCCGCATGAAATTTGCTCTGGCCGGTGGCCGAAAGGGCCCCGTAAGTCCTTCCGTGAAAGGAGTTCAGCGCCGTGACGATCTCGTATTTCCCCTCGCCGTAAGCTCCTCGGGCGTATTTTCTGGCCAGTTTTATTGCCCCTTCGTTGGCCTCCGCGCCGGAGTTGCAGAAAAATACCTTGTCCGCAAATGAATGCTCCACCAGCAGGCGCGCGAGCTTTACCTGGTTCTCTATAAAATAAAGGTTTGAAATATGGATGAGCCTTTGGGCCTGCTTTTGAATAGCCACAACTACTTTAGGATGGCAATGGCCCAGTACATTGACCGCTATGCCGCCCACAAAGTCGATATATTCCCGGTCATCCGCGCCCCAGACCCTCACTCCCCTGCCCTTCCTGGGGGCCACCGGGAGGCGTCCGTAAGTGTCCATCAGGTAACGCGCGGATTCTTCCAGAATCTTGTCCATTTCCATAAGCCTTAATAGTATCCGAAATGGCCGTAAAAAGCAAATTTCGCTTTGACAACAATACCTTAGATAGTGTTATAATCAACTCTCATGAAGATCGCGGTAACCGGAAAAGGGGGGGTTGGGAAGACTACCCTTTCGGCCACTCTGGCCTGGCTTTTCGCCGGGGAAGGCAAAAAAGTGCTTGCCATCGACGCGGACCCGGACGCCAATCTGGCCGCCGCCCTTGGAGCGCCGGCCGATGCGTTAAAGGGGCTCAGGCCCATTGCCGAGATGACCTCGCTGATAGAGGAAAGGACGGGCGCTAAACCTGGGGCTCCGGGGGGAGTGTACAAGCTGAACCCCAGGGTGGACGACATACCGGAGGAGTTCGGCTTAAGGCTCGGAAACAATATCATACTGCTTGCCACCGGGAAATCGAAGGAAGCGGCCTCCGGCTGTTTCTGCCCGGAAAACGTGTTGCTGAGAAGGCTTTTGAAACATCTTGTGACCGAAAGGGACGAGGTGGTAGTCATAGATATGGAAGCGGGTATCGAACACCTGACGAGGGGGACCGCACAGGGAGTGGACGCCTTCATTGTGGTCGTGGAACCAGGGCAAAGGAGTCTTCAGACGGCGCGGGCCGTCCAGGAGATGGCGAAGGACCTCGGGGTTAAAAAGGTCTACGCCGTGGCAAACAAGATAAAGTCCGAAAGCGATGTCGAGTTCGTTAAAAACGGGATCGGCGTGCCGCTCATTGGGGCCATAAGCTACGACCCCCTGGTAGTGGAAGCGGATATTCAGGGGCAGGCCCCGTTCAAGCTATCCGAAAGGCTCGTGCGGGAAGTCCGTCTTATAAAAGAACAGATCGCCTAAAGACCGCATGCGCCCTTCAGGTGAAATTTTATTTATGACAAAAAAAGATATAAGGGCGATCGTACTAAAAAAAAGAGGATTGATAAGCCCCGCTGAAAAAGCCGGTAAGGACCGCGCCATAATGCAGCGGCTTCTTGGCATGGATACCGTGAAGGACGCAAAAACTGTTGTCCTGTATGCGTCATTCAAAAGCGAGGCGGATACTTTTCTTCTTATGGATGAGATGCTCAAGTCCGGCAAAAAAATGATACTGCCCAGGGTCGAGGGCTCGGAGTTGGGGCTTTATGAAATAAAGGACCCGGCTAAAGAGCTTGCCCCCGGGATGATGGGTATACTTGAACCGGCAACAGGTGATGACCGGAAAGATTCCTGTAGGGCGGATATAAACGAAGCGGATATTGTAATAGTTCCCGGAGTGGCCTTCGACATTGCCGGAGGCAGGCTGGGCTATGGGAAAGGCTATTATGACAAACTTCTTGCCCGCCGCAAAAGGAGCATCCCTCTGATAGCCCTTTCTTACGAGGAACAGATTTGGGAAGGCCGTCTGCCGCTTGACCCTCATGACGTAAAAATGGATTGTGTCGTAACCGATAAAAGAGAGATATGGACGGATGGAAAAAGATAAAAAAAACAAAAAAAGCAAAAAAGACAATAAGATGGACCTTGAAAAGATAAAAAAAGCGGTGACACTCCTTCTTGAAGGCATCGGGGAAGACCCAGGAAGGCCAGGACTACTGAAAACGCCGGAGCGGGTCGCCAAGATGTACGAGGAGATATTCTCGGGGCTTGAAACGAAAAAAGACTCGGAAGAGATACTCAACCCCATTGAAGGCGAATCCCATGATGAGATGGTCCTTTTGAAGGACATCCCTTTTTATTCGGTCTGCGAACACCACCTTCTGCCTTTTTTTGGCAGGGCGCACATCGCCTACATCCCCGATGGAAGGATAGTCGGACTGAGCGACCTGGCGAAGGCCCTTGAGTATTTTGCCAAGCGCCCCCAGGTGCAGGAGAGGCTTACCTCTCAGCTTGCCGATATGATAATGAGCGCCATCAAGCCAAAAGGCGCCATGGTGATAATAGATGCCGAGCACCTGTGCATGAATATGCGGGGGATAAAAAAGCCGGGCTCAAGGACCGTTACGTCCGCTGTCCGGGGGATATTCAGAAGCAGGGCCACAACAAGGGAAGAGATGCTGGCGCTGGTAGGGAAAAAAGAATTTTAGTTTAGTTTAATTTGATCTGAAAATTTTTCAAAAAATCTGAACAGGGCCTATCTCAAAATTGATTCTGAAGCAATTTTGAGATAGGTCCTTAATAAAATCAAGGAGGTCTTTTCAGGCATGGGGGCAAAGATCATAAGCGGCACGGAAATAGCCGCTCAGATAAGGGCGGAATTAAAGCAGGAAGTCGACCGCATGAAAGAACAGCACGGGGTTGTCCCTGGCCTTGTGACCATACTCGTGGGCGAAAATCCCGCATCGGTAAGCTACGTTACGGGCAAGCAGAAGACAGCACACGAACTGGGTTTTCATTCCATTCAGGATAGCCAGCCGGCTGACATCTCCGAGGCCGATCTTCTGGCCCTCGTGGAAAAATATAACAAAGACCCAAAGATTCACGGCATTCTGGTACAACTGCCTATTCCAAAGCACATCAATGAAAAAAAGGTCTTAACCGCGATAGACCCGGACAAGGACGTGGACTGCTTTCACCCCGTCAATGTCGGCCGCCTGGTGATTGGCGGCCCAGAGGCAAGGTTCAAGCCCTGCACGCCCGCGGGCATTCAGGAGTTGATCGTGCGCTCCGGGTTTGATACCAACGGGGCCGAGGTCGTCGTGGTCGGAAGGTCCAATATCGTAGGCAAGCCCATCGCCCTTATAATGATGCAGAAGGACAAAGGCGCGAACTCCACAGTTACGGTCGTCCACACAGGTTCAAAGAACATGGATGCGCATTGCAAGCGAGCCGATATACTGATAGTTGCCGCGGGCGTGCCCGGCCTGGTAAAGCCCGAATGGATAAAACCCGGCGCCTGCGTTATAGATGTAGGCGTGAACAGGGTCGGGGAAAAGAAAAGCGAAAAGACCGGCAAGATGGTCCCGATACTCAAGGGAGACGTTGATTTCGATGCCGCAAAAGAGATCGCGGGGGCCATAACCCCGGTGCCTGGCGGCGTCGGGCCCATGACCATCACGATGCTCATGAGGAACACCGTGATGTCCGCCAAAATGAGCATTAAATAGTTTCTTGTTTAGAGAATAGAAAATGCCCAGCCTGCTCTCTTTTAAAGAGAGCATTTCTGTAAAAGGTAAAAGGCAAAAAACCTCCCCTGGGAGGGCAACAGTGGTGGGTTTTTGAAATGAATCGGGTTAACGAATCAAGGAGGCTTGGAGGAAAGACGATAATAA
>JAKAEG010000174.1 GCA_021819985.1 Nitrospirota bacterium
TTCCATAGGCAGGACGCCGCTTGTCCTCATCGAAAATTTAAACGCAAATAAAAAAGCGCGGGCCTTCGCCAAGCTCGAAGGGTCCAATCCCGGCGGTTCGGTGAAAGACAGGATCGCGCTTTACATGATCGAGACCGCGGAAAAAGAGGGCAGGCTCCAAAAAGAAAAAACCATACTTGAAGCGACGAGCGGCAATACCGGCATCGGGCTTGCGATGGTCGCCGCCGCCAAAGGGATGAAAGTGAAACTTGTAATGCCGGCCTGCGTCAGCCTTGAAAGAAGAAGGACCCTCGAAGCCCTTGGCGCGGAGCTGGTCCTGAGCCCGGCGGAGGAAGGTACGGACGGGGCCATCAGGCTCGCGGCAAAGATAATGGCCTCGGAACCGGGGACTTACTTCATGCCGGACCAGTTCAACAATCCTGCCAATGTCCTGGCCCATTATGAGACGACCGGCAAAGAGGTGATCGAGCAGACGCACGGGGCCATTACCCACTTCGTCGCGGGAATGGGCACCACAGGCACTATCATGGGCACGGGGAAAAGGCTGAAGGAATTCAGGAAAGACATAAAAATAATAGGTGTTGAGCCTTATCTTGGGCACAAGATCCAGGGACTGAAAAATATGCAGGAATCCATAGTGCCCGGCATATATAAACGTGACGCCCTCGATGAAAAGGTGAATGTAAACGATGAGGACGCATTCCGCACAGCCAGGGACCTTGCGGTGAAGGAAGGACTTTTTGTCGGGATGTCCAGCGGCGCCGCGGCGTTCGCGGCACTCGAACTGGCCCGTGGGCTGGATGAAGGCACGATAGTTGTGATATTGCCTGACAGGGGCGACCGGTATCTTTCCACCTCGCTTTTCGCCTCGGTGTGCGCCAAATGTCCGCCGTAAATGGCAAAAAGAAAAAAATTTCATAAATAAAAAAGGCCCGAAAACGGGTCTTTTTTATTTAGCGGAACAGCGTCGCCCTTCAGCTTTTTTTTATCTTTAAATACTCGTAAAGTCCGGGAAGGCTTGACGCGGCCATTGACAGGAACAATGCGAACGAAAGCGCCGTTGCCGTGTGCTTTGGGACCCCAACGGAGCCGAAAAGGAGCACGAAAGAGGCCTCGCGTATGCCAAATCCGGAGATCGAAAGGGGTATGGCCGAAAAGGTCGAGATCAGCGGCACGAATACGAAGAAAAGCGGCAGTGACACATTCAACCCCAAACCCAATGAAAGCGTGTATACCGTAATTACGCTTATGCCCTGCACCCCCAGTGAAAGGAGTATCCCTTTAAAGATGGCGCGTTTTTCATAAATACCGAAATACTCGTAGAAGTCCGCGAGGAGCTTTATCCGCCTGCCCAGCCTCAGTTTGAAAAAAAACACGCTGAATGTGAGAAACACAAGGAAAAGGACCGGAAGAAACCATAGAAGCCCGGTGCCCCTTAAATAGTTGATGCCGGGGAAATAAGCCAGGAAAGCAACTATAAGCAGGCCCGCAAACCCAAGATATCTCTCCATGAATATGGAGGCCATCGCCTCCGCCATCCTGCCGGTCTTTTTGTAAAGGTAATAGCCCTTGAAGGCGTCGCCCCCAACCACTCCGGGCAGAAACGTGCTGAAAAAAGTCCCAAGAAGGTAGAGCGAAAAGAATTTTTTAAGGGAAAGTCTTTCCGAAACGAAGAGCCGCCATCTCATCGAGGATACCAAAGTGCCAAGCAGGTAAAGAGCAACGCCTGCCAGAAAAAACCTGAGATCCATGCTTTTCAACGTATGGAGGACTTTCTCTACGCCCGCCCTCTTCAGCACAAGCCAGAGCAGGCCGCCGCTCACGCTGAATTTGAGCGCGAGGACCAGGATTTTTTTTAAGGCCTTCCGAAAAAAACTGCTGTTGGCCTTATCCCTGGTCGCCGATGTCTGTTCCAAGGACTTTTCTCAGGGCGTATATCGGTTTTTTCTGGCTTTCATGGTACACACGGACGAGCATCTCTCCCAGCAGTCCCATGCCTATCAGCTGTATCCCTATTATTATCAATAGCACGCCCAAAAGCAGAAGCGGCCTGCCACCGATAGAGCGGTAAAAAAAAAGTTTTTGGGCGGCCAGGTATATCGAAATGGCGAGTCCTGCAAAGGTGCTGGCAAGACCCATGGGCCCGAAGAACTGAATTGGCTTGGTGGAAAAGCTCTGAAGGAATTTAACGGTTATGAGGTCCAGGAAGACCTTTATGGTCCTCGTGATCCCGTATTTGGACTTGCCCCTCGTCCTTGGGTGATGAGTAGTCTCCACCTCAGCCACGGTTACCCCGTACCAGTTCGCAACGGCGGGGATGAAACGGTGCATCTCCCCATAGAGCCTCAGGTTGTTTACCACTTCCCGCCTGTATGCCTTAAGCGAGCAGCCGTAATCGTGGAGCTTTACCCCGGTTACCGCCCCTATGAGCCAGTTCGCAATGGCGGAGGGAAGCTTGCGGCTCAGGTAAGGATCTTTTCTATTCTTGCGCCATCCGCTTACCAGGTCATATTGCCCCGCCATACTGAACAATTTCGGAATGTCGGCGGGGTCGTTCTGCATGTCCCCATCCATGGTGATTATGACATCGCCACGCGCATGATCGAATCCGGCGGTGAAGGCGGCCGTCTGGCCGAAGTTGCGCCTGAACTCTAGCACAACGATTTTAGGGTCGCTGGTCAACCCCTCCAATATGGCCGCGGTCTTGTCCGTGCTGCCGTCATCGATAAGAATTATTTCGTAATCCACTCCCATTCCGTCCAGCACCGGTTTCAGGGCTTCGTACAGCGGCCGGATATTTTCCTCCTCGTTATAAACGGGAACAACAATAGAGAGGTCTTTTATGCTTTTTTTCATAAATTTTTTATTTTTTCTTTCGGAGACGCTATTTCCTAAAACTCAGTTGCCGGTTTTTCTTTCATGCCTTTGAAACCATAGCAAGTATATATTGTGTAAACGGAGAGTATTTTTCCTTTTTCCTTCTCCGTAAATACTTCTTTTTTATAGCTTTCAAAGGCATTTTTGACGGCTTCGGGCATATTCGAATCCCCTATTGTAACAAAAACGGCATTTTGCCGCAGTAACCCTTCGAACCCCGGCCAGAGATCGTACTGGTTCATCCGCTGCCCGCTGCTCCTGGCGCAGTAAGTCACCGGATTGCCCTTCATGTAAAAGGCAAGCTCGGAGGAAGCCTGATACGCGTCCGAAAAGACGAAATAGGGGGTAGGAGGGGCGTTTTTTTCCACCTCGGCCGCAAGCTCTCTCCAACCCTTGAGTCTCGACTGCGGGTCCAGTTTAGGAGGCAGTCCGGCAATTGACGGATAATAAGTGACCGCGGCCGCAAACAGGCACATGGCTATTGCGATACCGGCAAGGACCTTTTTCCTGGCGCTCGCGGAATTTTCAAGGAAAACATGGCTGAACGCGAACAGCCCGGTAACGTAACCAGCCATCGCCCAGTTGGCCTGGACCTTCCCCTGTACGCTCTTTAACAGGAAGAAGACAAGCGTCGGGGCTGCGAACCAGAAGGAGAACCTGCCTGCCCAATCTCCTTTTTGTGAAGAATAGTCTTTATTTCCCCCTTTTTCTTTCACCAGGGCATAGATCATCAACGCAAACAGGAGGGGTGTGATAATTCCAAACTGGGAACCTGTGAACTCAAGCAGGCTTTTTATCGATATCCTGAAGCCGTCCTGTATGTCCGCGTGGCCCATCTCGTGCCTGAAATTTACCCAGTTGTGGGCCATGTTCCATAAAAAAAGAGGGGTAAAAAGCGCCGCCGCGGCAAGAAGCCCCGCATACGGCCGCAACGAAAACAGCTTAGCCCTTTCCTCTTTTGAGGCAAGGAAGAGAAAAACGGACAGGATAAAAAAGGACGTCGTGAGCTTTGTAAGCATCCCCGCCCCCACGGCAAGCCCAAGGACCACCCAGTCAGATGTCCTGTTCCCCTTGAGGGCCTTTTGGAAGAAAAACAGCGACAGTATCCATAAGAAAAGAAAGGGGGCGTCTATCGTCATTATCACGCCGAAAGCGGTAAAAAGCGGCACCGCCTGAAAAAGGACAGCGGACCATATCCCGGTCTTTTCGTCATATAGGTCCTTGCCAAGCATGTAAAGGACCACGCTGGCCAGCAAAGAGAGGACCGGGGCAAAGAACCTGACCCCGAATTCCGTGTTCCCAAAAAGGGCCGTCCCTGCCCATATGAGATAAGCTATGATTGGACCTTTGGAGTAATACCCAAGTGCAAGCCGTCTCGACCATTCCCAGTAATGCGCCTCGTCGGGGCTTAGATTAATGTTGCCGTGCAGGATGAAATAAAACCTGAAGAGGGTAAGTGCGGCAAGAAAAAATATAAAGCCGCGTTTCAAGCTGCCGCTGCCCTCAAGTGTGGATTTTTTGCTGTCCATTATCAAAAATTCCTGAACCTCATTTTATTTTATTCACCGGTCAAAAAACAAAAAATAAAAAAACGGGAAAAGAGTTTTTTTGTTTTTTCAGATTTTTTCCGCATCTGGCCGTTCAGGTAATAACACCGGGGTCAATTATGTGCGGTGTCACCCAAAATAGACCCGACCAGTTTTCTTATATCGCTTATCCGGAAAGGTTTCTGAATGTATGGCGTGGCTTCGTCCGGCGCCTGGCCGCCGCTTATAAAGAGAAATTTGGTTTCGGGACACCTGGCCCGCGCTGCCCCGGCAAGGGCCCCGGTGGAAATGCCTGGAATGTGAAGGTCCATGATTATCAGGCCGAATTCGCTGAACGACAGGGCCTCCAGACAGGAATTGCCGTCCTGTACGGTCATTACTTCATACCCCTCTTTACTGAGTGCCCGGCCGATTGCGTCCAGCACAAGCGGTTCATCATCAACAACAAGAATCTTCTTATTCATAAGGCTGTTAATAATTTAGCATGAAAAGGTATAGTAAGTTAAATGGTAGCGAGCGCATCCCCTGTGACTTGCTGGCAGGTTAAGCGAGCGAATGTGCTGAAAACAAAAATTCCTAACATAAGGTTTCCTGCGGTTTATCGCAGGAAAGATCAATGCGGGCTGCCGACTGGCTTATAGTTTCATTGTTCCTGGCTGCCTCCCTTGCAGTCGGACTGTATTTCACCCGAAGGGCCTCCTCCGGACTTGGCGAATTCTTTCTGTCGGGAAGAAGGCTTCCGTGGTGGCTGGCCGGCACCTCGATGGCTGCCACTTCATTTTCCTCCGACACTCCGCTTTATGTGACCGGACTGGTCAGGGAGCATGGAATCTACGAGAACTGGCAATGGTGGTGCTTCATCTTGAGCGGGATGCTTTCGGTTTTTTTCTTTTCAAGGCTTTGGAGAAGGCTTGGGGTGGTGACGGACGTGGAACTCATAAAGCTAAGGTATTCCGGCAGGGAGGCCTCGGTCCTTCGCGGCTTCAAGGCCCTTTATTTCGCCTTCGCGATACACACCATCATAAAGGCCCAGGTGATACTTGCCATGGCAAAGATAATGGATGTCGCTTTGGGCTGGGGAAAATGGGAGAGCATCATCATTTCCAGCGGGGTGACCATCGTTTATACGATGCTGTCCGGTTATTGGGGCGTGGTGACGACGGACTTTCTTCAGTTCGGCATCGCCATGACGGGTGCGGTCGTGCTCGCTTTTGCGGCGGACGCGAAAGCGGGAGGCATCAAGCATATAAAAGCCGTTTTGCCGCCCCATGTGCTGCATTTTTTCCCCTCTCCCGGAAACGCCGCCTTCATGGCCTTTCTTGGTTATATATCGCTAAGCTGGTGGTCCAAATATTCCTCAGACGGGGGCGGCGTACTGGTACAGCGCATGGCTTCCTCGAAAGACGAGCATCAGAGTTTTCTTGCGACCCTTTATTTCAATGTCGTGACCTTCGCGTTAAGGACGTGGCCCTGGGTGATCGCCGCGCTTGCCTCTCTTGTCCTGTACCCGCACTTTAAAGACAACGAGGCCGTATATCCAAAAATGATGGTGGACCTTCTGCCTGTGGGGCTTCGCGGGCTGATGCTCGCATCCTTTTTCGCCGCGTTCATGTCCTGCCTCAGCACTTACCTGAACCTCTCCTCCGCATATTTCGTAAATGATTTCTACAAGCCCTTCATCAGGCGGGATGCGGACGACAGGCACTATATAAAAATAGCCCGCATAATGGTGCTGGTGCTCTCGGCGGCTACGGCAGTGATCACCTATAATGTTTCCTCCATAATCGGCGTTTTTAAATTTTTAATTGCGTTTGGTTCCGGCACCGGTCTTGTATATATAATGAGATGGTTCTGGTGGAGGATAAACGCGTGGAGCGAGATATCCGCGCTTATAGCCTCAAGTCTTGCCACCGCTGCCGTTTATACCACGCATGTTTGCGCCCATACGCCCTATTATGAAAGGCTTTCGCTGATAATCGGTTCTTCCACGCTCGTGTGGGTGGCCGTTACGCTTCTGACAAGACCTGTCGAACTGGAAAAACTGCGGGATTTCTATATAAGGACGAAACCGGGCGGGCCGGGATGGGGCCCGGTAAAAGCAGGTCTTCCGGCAATCGACAGGACCGCGCCAGGCATCTTTACCGGCGCCTTTACTCAATGGGTCCTTGGGTGCGTTTTCCTGGTCGGACTTACCGTAGGTATCGGGGAAGCGATCCTGGGATTTTATGTCCCCGCCTTTCTATGGCTTTCGGCCTCCGCGTTTACAGCGTTCAAGCTCTACAAGCCCGGTTCTTTTTCCTAGAACCTGTCTCAAAATTGCTTCCGGCTGCAAAAGGCTGAAACCGCGGCATACTGCGTCAAAAAAGGAAAATCGTCCTCAACGCAGCGCTGCTGCGCCTCCGGGCTATTTCCTTTTTTCCCCTTGTCTGCCGCAATTTCCGCTCTTTTTCGCTTCGAAATCAATTTTGAGACAGGTTCTAAAAAAACCTCCTTCTTGGTTGCGTTTTCGGCGCGCTCGGCTATCATTTAATATGGTAGGACGGTAAAGACCATTGGGAGGGGAACTGTACGCACATGAGCGGAGCAGCAAAGGCCAGCGAAATGGCATTCAGGGCGAGAAGGGCCATAAGGGGCCTGGATATGGCTTTGGACAAGGAGCCCGC
>JAKAEG010000175.1 GCA_021819985.1 Nitrospirota bacterium
TGCGAGGAATACCTGGTGGGACATGGAGCTGGTCGAAAAAAGAAAAATGGCGCTGCTGCCCCATGCTGCGCCCGAAAGGAATAAGCCCGCAATTGCGCGGTTCGCCCGGGCTTTTGCCGAGCCAGGCAATACGCCTTTTTTTTTGTAACGGGCCAAAAAAACAGTCCGGAAAATGATTATCAACATCATGGCGGCAAGCCAGACAAAAAGGTTTGTCCGGGGGATTACCGTCCTAAGAACAAAAAAAACGATCAGGGAATTCAAAAAACTCGCTATTAACCCCAATGGATAGAGGTCATACATCTGCCTGACCTGATCGATGAGTATCTCATTATCCTTGGCGCCGTTATTTTCGTATGGATAATTTTTCATCAGTTCTCCCGGTCTTTTTAAGTATAACTCCGCATTTCAAAATCAATTATTAATCGTATCAAAATAGTCTGAACATCCTATGCCGTCATTCCCGCACGTCTTTAGCGCCCGATTTTATTTTGATAAAGACTGGCCAAGTTAAAATGGATGCCCGATTAAGGTCCTCGGGCATGACGAACAAAGGACGAAATCGGTAAATACTATTATGAGCCCGTTTATAAAGGATTTTTAACGGGTGCAAGTTTAACGTCTTTGTTCTTTAGTGTCTATGGTCCTTGACGTAAGGTCTTTTTTTTTGTATGATTTTTTTTGAAATTCGCTCAGCCCTGTGCCCAAGGAGGCCGACAGATTGAAAGTCCCTTTTATTCGTCAAGTCTCATGGTATCTTATTTTCGCGATGTTCGTGATCGGTATAGCTCCCCGCGTTGAAGCCAGCTTTTCGCCTTCCGGATTTGTCGCACTGCCGCATTTCGACAGGATGCAGGACCTGAACAGGATCCAGCAGACTCTTGAGAGCAAAATGGTTTCAAAACGGCTTGCGGAGCTTGGTTTCAGCAAGGCTGAGATCGATTCAAGGCTGTCACAGCTCAGTGATGCCCAGTTGCACCAGATGGCTCAGAATCTTAGCAAGTTAAAAACCGGCGGTGATGTGGGCGAAGCCGTTATCGCCATTCTGATAATTGTTTTGCTCGTTATAGTAATTCTCCAGTTGACCGGCCACAGGGTAATAGTAAGGTAGCGATTTTATTGCCTTTTGGTTTCAAATGATTCAAGGCTTCTCAAAAAATTGAATTTTTAAGGGCACCCAATGGGTGCCCTTAATTTTTTTAGGTTGGACTAGTATCTTGGTCTAACAGTTCTTTACATAGGGCTCAGGAATATTTTTCAGCTTTCAATGGGGAGATTGGCGGACGGGCTTATTGAAATGGGTCTTACTTTCAGGGTTTTGTCGCCAATCGGGAGTTTCACCGTAAAGCGGCTCCCCATGCCCGCCGCGCTTTCAACCTCAAAAAGGCCGTTATGGCTTTGCACGATCTTGTAGCTTATCGAAAGGCCCAGCCCCGTACCCTTCTCATTTTTCGTGGTGAAGAACGGCTCGAATATCCGGCCCATTAACTCTTCCGGTATGCCTTTCCCGGTATCGGTTACCTGAATATTCACGAAATCTCCCAGTACGAAGGTTTTTATTCCGAGGGTCCCTGATTTCCCCATGGCGAAGACGGCATTGCTGGCCAGGTTCAAAAAGACCTGTTTCAACTGGTCCTCATCGCCTTTTATTGGCGGTATATTGCCCCAGTCGGCCGCTATCCTTATGCGGGAGTCTTTGGTCTGCACTCCTATAAGCTCTATTACGCTTTCAAGCACTTTATTTATGTCTACGAGTCCCATTTTGAGGGGTTTTTTGCGTGCGAACTCAAGGAGACTGTTCACGATGTCCCTTGCCCTCAGAGACTCTTTTTCGATAATATCCAGGTCGCGCCGGATGTTATTCATGTCTTCATCTTCCCTCATCAGCTGCGCGTAGCCAAGTATGCTTGTAAGCGGATTATTTATTTCATGGGCCACATTGGAGGCCAGTTCCCCGATAGCGGCGAACTTGGCGGCCTGAACAAGCTGCTCCTGCGTATTCTTGAGTTCTTTCATCTGGAGCTTAAGGCTCTCCCAAAGCCTGACGTTTTCAAGAGCTGCGGAGAAATTGTTTCCAAGTATGGCCAGAAGCCGGGCGTCCTCCTCGGTGAAGTCGCCGGTTTTTTTGTTGGCCACCCTCATGGCCCCTATGGGTCTGCCCTTGTGTCCGACCCAGACGAACATCACATTGCGCACCCCAAGTTGGGCGTCAATTGCGGAAGTGGGAGATCCCTGGACGTCGTCGTTAAGGATCAGCGCTCTGCCATTGGAAGAATTGTAAAGGTCCTCTATGACAGGAGCTTTTATCCTCATTGAATAGATAGTTTCTTCTGGTATTCCGCAGGCCGGATACATGTGGCTGAAAAAATCCCCGTTTTCTTCCCTGAGCAGTATCCCGCTTTGCTGCGCCCCGGTCAGTTCCAGGGCGCCTTCCGAGAGTTCTTTGAAGATGTCGGTCATTGAGGATACGGAATGGAAAGTTATGGTTATGCTGTAGAGGTCCGACAGGTTGTGAAGGTAACGCAATATCTTCTCGTTGGAGTCTTTAAGAGTGAGGCTCATATCGTTAAAGGAATCGATAAGCTCGCCGAATTCCCCTTTGCCCTTGAAAGGGATGATATAGCCCAGCTCGCCGGATTTTATGTGCCTTGTTGCCCCGACCAGCTCGTTTACCGGGCCTGTTATCTGCCGGGTCATGGTTACCGCTATGACCAGTGCAATGCAAAATGAAAGCACCAGCGTAACCAGCAGTATGATCCTGGAATTGCTTATCTGCTGCATTACGGTAAGGGTCTCATCGTTAAGCCTGTTATTGGCTATAAAGGCCATCTGCTGGGATTTGTTCAGGAAGGTATTGCCTATGCCGATTGCCTCCATCCGGAAACGTTCCGCTTGCCGCTGATTGCCGGAAGTCGTTATGAAATTGCTAAATGCGTCTTTGTAGTCTTCCGCAAGACGGTTCATCTCGGTAAGGCGGGCCGTCATCTCGGGAGTATGGTGGCATCCCAGGCAGATATGGACAGAGCTGTCCAGATTGACTACATGCCTGACGACCTCGTCAAAGCCTTTGTCGTAGGGCGTCCCAATGGTGTACAGATGCGTCTGGGCAGTCTGAGCGCTGATTACCAGATTTTGCCTGATTATCTCCACCCTGTGCAGCGCGATCAGTGTGCGCAGGCTGAAAGTTGTCCTGTATATGTAAACTATCGTGAGCATTGAGCCCAGGGTAAAAAGGGTAAAAAGAAGGAAAAGGGAATATATGAGCCTTTTTTTCATCTCGTGTACCGGTAGTTCGATATGTTGATCCCCGCGGCTGCCGCTAGTTTCGCCATGGCGGAGAAATCGGAAGCTTTCGCTTTTTCGAAACCCGAATACCTGAGGATCCTCAAAGCCTGTATGCCGTCGGGATCATAGCGCATATTTAGCAATGTGCGTTCCAGGAGAGCTTTTGTGCCGGCCGGGAAGTCTTTTCTGAGGCAGAGTACTATGTCGGGCAGATCGCCGGACCTGGCCAGGACGGAGAGCATCTCGGAGATAAGCGGGTCCTGGGCGGCAAGTTGTTCGAAATAGCGGCTTTTCGCCAGTCCTACGTCCGCCATGCCGTCGAGCACAGCATAGATGGTTTCTTCATTATTGCCTGTAAAATAATATCCGCTGAAAAATTGTCCGGTATCCTTAAAACCCAGATGGTGCAGTTGGTAAAGAAGATAAATATAGCTTGCGGAGGCGTTGTCCACAAAAACGGCACGCTTGCCTTTCATATCGCTGAGTGAGCGGATGCCGCTGCCTTTCCTGACGAAAATGACGCTTTGGGAGGTCACGAGGCCTCCCGGGCTGATGGGGCGGACCAGGGGGGCCACACCCAATTTTGAGAGGGCCATAAATCCAGTAAAAGCGTTGAAGAATGCCCCGTCCATCTGCTTTGTTTTGAATTTGTCTATGATATCGCCATACCGCGGCTCTATTGTGAACTGGACCTTTATGCCGGTCTTCTTCTGGATGTATGCAGCCAACGGAAGGTTTTTTTCAATGAGGCGGAAGATGTTCTCTTCAGGGACAAGCCCGATAAGAAGGGTCTTTTCTCCGGCAACGGCATTTGCCGTAACAAGAAGGACCAGAAAAAATGCAAGTATGGTCTTCCGTATCATTTTTTAGAAATTAAAGCAGTTTCAGGTGCTCTATTATAGCCGAATCTCTGCCTGAAGAGATATATTTATTCAAAATTTTTTATAAAAATTTGTCAAATAGACAAACCCAGAGCCAGCAGCAGGGCATCCGCTTTTTTCAGGCTCTCGCGGTACTCTTTTTCCGGATTGGAATCGGCCACAATGCCCGCCCCCGCCTGGATGTAAGCCGTTTTGTCCTTTATCAGGAAGGTCCTTATCATTATGTTCATGTCCATGGCGCCGGCGAATCCAAAATATCCCGCGGAGCCGGTATACGGGCCTCTTCTTACAGGTTCAAGCTCGTTTATGATCTCCATGCATCTTACCTTCGGAACGCCTGTAATGGTGCCGCCCGGAAACAACGCCCTTAAGCAGTCGAATATGTCATTACCGGACGCGAGCCTCCCTTTCACATTGGAAACTATGTGCATCACATGGGAATAATCTTCCGTGGTCATGAATTCATCCACCTCCACGCTTCCCCATTCGGAGACCTTGCCGATATCGTTTCTCTCAAGGTCCACAAGCATAATGTGCTCGGCCTTTTCTTTTTCATTGAGAAGAAGTGCGGCCCTGAAAGCGCGGTCCTCACCGTCATCTTTTCCACGGGGCCTTGTCCCGGCTATGGGACGGGTCTCGATCATGCCGTCTTTCACCTTTACCAGCCTTTCAGGGGACGACCCGGCTATGAAAAAATCCCCGAAATCCATGAAGGCAGCGAAAGGGGACGGGTTTATCCGCCGGAGCCTGCAATATAGTTCCCAGGGCGAAATATCGCCTATACCGGCGCTAAGCCTTACGGAAAGGTTCGCCTGGAAAATGTCTCCCGCCGATATGTATTGCTTGGCCCGTTCCACCATGGAGACGTACTCTCTCTCTGCCGTCCCATGCCGGATATCGGATTGCCCGATCTTTACCGCCCGGGTTTCGGAGGGGGCTAAAAGATCCCGACGGGTGATCTTTTCAAATATCTTTTCCATTTCGCTCTGTGTTTCATCGTAAACGGACGGCCAGTCCAGGCCGGAGGTGTCGCCATAGCCCAGGCCTGACTTTCTTGCTCCGGGGCAGAATATCAGCCATGCCTTTTTTAATATGTGGTCGAAAGACAGGAGGCGGTCGGCCATTACAAAGCAGATATCCGGCAGGAAGAGGTCGTCCTCCTTGTCCGGTATGATCTCAAGATATCTGGCGTAATCGTAACAGATAAGCCCCGCCGCTCCGCCCTGAAACGGGGGAAGCCCTGGAATGGATTTTTGCCGGTATGCGCCCAGGGAATCTTTAAGCCGTGAAAGGGGGTCTTTTTTTGTGGATATCGCCCTTTTTCCTCCGCATTCCGTCTCCATCATCCCGTCTTTGGCCCTCAGAAAGGCATAGGGATCAAAAATAATGAATGAATACCTTTCCTTGCCCTGCATGATATTGGCGCTTTCAAACAGGATGCTGCCGCGCCCGGAAAACGAGGGGTAAAGAAGGTACGGGGATTTATATGGTATTTCGACATAAAGAGGGGCAACTGCGCCCGTGCTTGCAGTTTCCACAAATAACTGTTTGGAAGGCGAAACCCCTGCGAAAACCATTTTATGCCAGCTCAGATTCTATCTGCTCAAGCGCTTTTTCCGGGTCCTTTTGGCCGGTAACGGCGCGCCCCAGGACTATGAAATCGGCCCCGGCCCGAAGGGCTTCCCTTGGGGTCATGGTCCTCTTCTGGTCGTCAGGCGGATATGAAGAGGGCCGGATGCCCGGAGTGACTATTAAAAATTTCCCGCCAAGGTGCTCTTTGATCATGGAGACCTCCTGGCCGCTTGCCACTACGCCGTCCAGGCCCGCATTTTTTGCAAGGCCGGCAAGATGTTTCACATGTGTTCTTAGGCTGTGCTGGATGCCGAATTCAGTTTTAAGCTCGTCCTGGTTCTGGCTGGTAAGCACAGTGACGGCTATAAGAAGGGGTCTTGGCAGATTTTCCTTAAGGCTTAACTCCACCACCTCGTCCCGCGCCCGGCGCATGGCTTCAGACCCCGCGGACGCGTGGATATTGAACATGAACACCCCCAGACGGGCGGCGGTGCGCGCGGCTTTGGCTACCGTGTTCGGTATGTCATGGAATTTCAGGTCCAGAAAGACCTTTTTGCCCCTGGCCTGGATATCCCTCACTATGGACGGACCTTCGGCCGTGAAGAGTTCCAGCCCCACCTTGTATATATTTACACGGCCCCCGAAACGGTCGACAGTCTCAAGGGCCGCCGGGCCGTTGTCCACATCCAGGGCCAGAATGATTTTTTGCTTTGCGGACATTAATTATATTATTGATGCACTATTATGGGGCTAGGTTTTTGAATGGGTTATGCCTTTTTGTCCCTGATATTTCCCCGCCTTATCGGCATAGGAGACCTGGCAGGCCTCCTGCGCCCCAAGAAAAACAAGCTGGGAAATACCCTCTGCGGCGTAAATCTTAACGGGGATTGGCCCCGTATTCGATATGGAAATGGTCACAAAACCCTCCCATTCCGGCTCAAGAGGGGTGACATTCACTATCACACCGCATCTGGCATATGTGGACTTGCCCGTGCTAAGGACGATTATGTCTCTGGGCAGCCTGAAATATTCCAGGGAGCGGGCGAGGATGAAAGAACCTGCGGGGATTATGCAGCTATCTCCCTTTATGAACTCGAAGCCGGATGTGTCGCTGTTTTTTGGGTCGAGGAGGACCTTTGCCGCGGGTTTGAAGACCTTGAACTCATCTGAAAGCCGCATGTCATAGCCGTAGGAACCCAGCCCGAAGGAAATACCCGTTTTTACAAGCATTCTGTCGGCGAAGGGTTCTATCATCCCCTTTTGGGCCATCTCCTTTATCCATCTGTCGTTTTTAACCATAGACTCAAAATTAACATAAATAACGCTTTAAAAACA
>JAKAEG010000176.1 GCA_021819985.1 Nitrospirota bacterium
GCGAAGGCGGTGGGCACTTACAGCGTAAGCGTCTCGCTTGTCAACCTCCTGCTTTTTCCCCTTACGGCCCTCAGTTTTGTCTTTCTGCCCATATCCGGGGAGATATACGCGAATGACGGGGCGGGCAATAACGGCCTGAGGGACCTTAAACGGGCATACCAGGTGCTCACCAAATGGGCATTCGCCGCGACGCTTCCCATTTTCTTCGTCCTTTTCTTCTTCCCGCAGATGACCATAACGGCCCTTTTCGGCCCCCGGTTCCTGGATGCGGCCCTGCCCCTGAGGTTTCTGGCCTTTGGCCTCATGATAAACGCCTTTCTGGGCACAAACGGGATGCTCATGATGGTGATGGGCTACTCAAGGGAGATCATGAACATATCCGTAGCGGGAGCGGCATTCAATATAGCCATGAATTACATATTGATAAAGAAGGCCGGCCTCGGGCTGGCCGGGGCCTCAATTTCCACCATGTCATCCTATATTCTTATAAACGTCCTCTACTCATTAAGTCTTTACCGCAGAAGCGGGCTGCACCCGTTTTCGCCCTCTTACATGAAACCCCTGGCCGGGGCCGCCATATCCGGGCTTCTCATCTACGCGGTCGCAAAGAGCCTGCCGCTTTCCTTCTGGATGCTGCCGGTCTACTTCCTTCTTTTCGTCGGAGGCTACGGGGCGAGCCTTCTGCTTACGAGGAGCATCGAGGCGGAGGACCTTTTTATTCTCGAAAGGGTGCTCAACAGGATGGGGGTCCAGCCGGAGCCCGTCCTTGCCTTTTTTGAACGGTTCACGCGCGGGGTTTCAAAGCCCACCCCGGAATAAGCATTCACGAAATGAATGGGGGAGGCAAAAAATGTCTTTTTTTCACCGGGTTTGCCTGGCACGCCACTTGAAATTCAAAAGAACCTCATTCTATTATATGGAAGCAGAGGAGATTGGCTCCCGCCTTAATTTGGCAATTTACATGAGAGAATTATCAATAGAAAGGTCTTGTAAAGATTTTTTGCACAATGCAATCCGCTGGCCTGAGAAATGGAATAACAAATGGATATAGCGCTGACGCCTATTAATGGCGTTTTTGTCGTTGAAACATCGAAACACATAGACCACAGGGGCTCTTTTTTTCGCGCTTATTGCCGGAATGAGATGGGTGCGATAATTGGAGACCGGCAGATAGTTCAGATTAATATATCCAGAACCCGCAAGGCCGGCGCCATAAGAGGAATGCATTATCAAAGCTCTCCCCATGGCGAAATGAAGCTTATCCGTTGTTTAAAAGGCAGAGTGTGGGACGTGGCGGTTGATTTGCGGGCCGATTCATCCACATATCTGAAATGGCATGCAGTGGAGCTCTCCGGGGAGAATGCCCGCATGATGGTCATCCCTGAAGGATGCGCGCATGGGTTTCAGGTAATTGAGGCCGATTCGGAACTGTTGTATCTTCATACGGGTTTTTATGCCCCCGAGGCCGAAAAGGGTATTGCATATAATGACCCGAGCATTTCAATAGCGTGGCCCATTCCGGTTACAGAGCTGTCGAAGCGCGATTCTCAACATGTCTTTATACGTCCTCAAGGTGATAATCCATGAACTGCCGGCATTGTCATACGGCCCTTGAGCATGTTTTTTTGGACCTTGGTTGCGCCCCTCCTTCCAATAATTATCTTGAGCTTGAGGCCCTTCGCAAACCGGAACTCTCCTATCCCTTAAAGGTCTATGTCTGTTCAAAATGTTTCCTGGTGCAAACGGAGGATTTTACCAGGGCGGATGAGCTGTTTCAGGATGATTATGCATATTTTTCGTCTACCTCAACAACCTGGCTGGAGCACGCAGCCCGCTACGCCCGGATGATTACCCGGAAGTTGCAGTTGAACGGAGACAGCTTTGTAGTTGAGATCGCCAGCAATGACGGATATCTTCTGAAAAATTTTGTGGCTCAAGGCGTCCCGTGCCTGGGAATAGAGCCGGCAAAGTGCACCGCGGAGGCAGCGGGAAAAGACGGGATTCCCGTATGGCGCGATTTTTTCAATTCACAACTGGCGGCCAGACTGATTTCCGAATGCAGGCAGGCTGATCTTATTATAGGAAACAATGTTCTGGCGCACGTTCCCGATATCAACGACTTCGCTTGCGGATTAAGGATTGCCCTCAAGCCGGGCGGCACAATTACCCTGGAATTCCCGCATCTCCTCAGGCTACTGGAGGATTGCCAGTTTGACACTATATACCATGAGCATTATTCCTATTTGTCAATTCACGCTGTTAACAGTGTTTTTCAACAGGCCGGGCTAAGGATCTTCGATGTCGAGGAACTGCCGACTCACGGCGGCAGCCTGCGTCTGTACTGCTGTCACCAGGAAGACCCTCGTCCCGGGACCGGTGCAGTCCGGAAGATATTTAATAAAGAAAATCTCGCAGGCCTTAAGTCGCTTGAGACGTACGCCAATTTTCAGCCAAGGGCCGAACGGATTAAGGACAACTTCCTGACGTTTCTCTTGGAGCAAAAAAAAGCGGGCAAGCGCATTGCGGCCTATGGCGCCGCGGCGAAAGGCAATACCCTGTTGAACTTTGCCGGCGTAAAGCCCGATCTGCTGCCGTATGTATGCGATGCCGCGCCATCAAAACAGGGAAAGTTTCTTCCCGGCAGCCGGATACCAATAGTCACGGAAGAACGCCTGAGGAGAGATCGTCCCGATTACGTTGTACTTCTGCCCTGGAACATTAAAAAAGAGCTTATGCAGCAACTGTCTTACATAGGAGAATGGGGAGGTAGGTTTGTCACGGTGGTGCCGGCATTGGAGGTCACGAGTCCCCGCAAATCCAAATCTTACATATATTATACCAAGCCCTCAATAACTGAAAAAGAAGTGGCGTATGCGACCGATGCGGCACGCACCGGGTGGGGGAGCCGCTGCTACGGCTACATTGCCCGGTTCGAGGAGGCATTTAAGACGCATCTGGAGACTAAATACGCCATTGCCACTTCAAGCTGCACGGGTGCCCTGCATATGGGATTATCGGCGCTGGGTGTTGGCCCGGGCGATGAAGTCATCATGGCCGACACCAACTGGATTGCCACTGCCGCGCCTATTGTGCATCTTGGGGCAAAGCCGGTGTTCGTGGACATCCTTCCGGATAGCTGGTGCATTGATCCGGAGCTTGCGGAAAAGGCGATCACTGCCAAAACCAGGGCCATTGTCGCGGTGCATTTATATGGGAATCTGTGCGATATGGATGCCTTGCTCGATATCGGCAGGCGGCACAACATCCCCATCGTTGAGGACGCGGCCGAAGGACTCGGTTCGATCTGGCATGGCAGGCGGGCCGGGTCAATGGGGGTTTTTGGAGCATTTTCATTTCATGGCACAAAGACCGTTACAACCGGAGAAGGCGGCATGTTTGTCACCAACGACGGCACTTTATATGAAAAAGTTTTAACATTGAGCAATCACGGGCGCGCCCGCGGGCAGACAAGGCAATTTTGGCCAGATGTTGTTGGCTTCAAATATAAAATGTCAAATGTGCAGGCTGCGATCGGGTACGGACAGATGGAAAGGATCGATGAGCTAATCGGCAGAAAACGCGGGATATTGTCCTATTACAAGGATCGATTTGAGAAATACGACGGGTTGAAGATGAATCCTGAGCCATTGGGCACAGTGAATGGAGCGTGGATGCCTACTCTGGTGTTTGATAAAAGTACGGGGGTCACGCGGGAGGCCCTGCAGGCCGCGTTCGCGGCGGAAAACATAGATGCCAGGGTCTTCTTTTATCCGCTGTCCGGTTTGCCGATGTTTAATAATGGATTGCAGAACAAATGGGCAAGGGACATTCCAGGGAGAGCGATTAATCTGCCCAGTTTCCATGAAATGACCTTTTCGGATCAGGATTTGGTAGTAAAAGTGATTGAAAGAAGCTTAAGTGAGGCAGGATGATAAACGGCTGCTTGCTCATGCCTTACGTTTATATATAACTGCAATGTCTAACCACAATTTTATTTTCTGGGGCGCAAAGGGGCATGCATTGGTGCTGGCCGAAATTGTAAAACAACAGGGGGGAGAAGTTATTGCCTTATTTGACAATGACCCGGATACGGAGCAAATATTGCCGGGGGCTGAAATTTTCCATGGTCTGCCTGCTTATTATAAATGGCTTCAGCAGCAGGATCAGCCCGGAAATATCTGCGCTATTGCCGCGATAGGAGGAAGCAGGGGGCGTGACAGACGGGAGTTTCTTGAAATTTTTCGCAATTCGGGATTAAAAACGCCAACACTTATTCATAAAAGCGCCATAGTGTCGGAAACCGCTAATATCGGGCAGAACAGCCATGTCCTTGCAGGGGCTGTAATTGCGCCCAAAGTTGAAATTGGAGAGGCTTCCATTGTCAACACCAATGCAACTGTCGACCACGAATGTACGCTTTCTCCGGGCGTTCATATTGCGCCAGGCGCAACATTGTGCGGTTGCGTAAATATTGGTGAAAACACTTTAATCGGGGCTGGCTGTGTCGTGGTGCCGCACATAAAAATTGGAGCCAATGTTATTTTGGGCGCCGGTTCGGTTGTAACACGTGATATTCACGATAATGTGATTGCCTTTGGCAATCCGGCCAAAATAGTTGGGGACAATTTGGCAGACAAATAATCTTATTACAGAGGAACAGAAAAATGACCCCGGCGGAAAAGTTTCGGCAGGAATGTATAAATGAGGTTGGAATGCAAGGTGCCAATCCTGAGTTGCGCCAATTGACGCGCTCCTGGATGAATATGGCTAATAGCGGGAAGTATTCTTATCATTTTTCGTGGCTCGGCAGGCCCATTATCCAGTATCCTCAGGACATCATCGCTATGCAGGAGGTGATCTGGGAGGTTAAGCCCGACCTCATCATCGAGACCGGCATTGCCCACGGCGGTTCGCTTGTCTTCTCGGCATCCATGCTGGAACTCAATGCTGCTTGCGGCGGCCCCCCTGACGCCGAAGTCCTGGGCATCGACATCGATATCCGTACCCATAACCGCGAGGCCATCCTGGCGCACCCAATGGTTAAACGCATCTCAATGATTCAGGGCTCCAGCATTGCACCGGAAGTCATCGAACAAGTGAAGGATAGAGCGGCTGATAAGAAGCGTATCCTGGTCTGTCTGGACAGCAACCACACCCATAATCATGTGCTTGCCGAGCTGGAGTCCTATGCGCCTTTAACTAGTGCGGGGAGCTACTGTGTTGTATTTGATACGATAATAGAAGATATGCCGTCCGATTCATTCCCCGACCGGCCGTGGAACAAGGGCAATAATCCCAAAACTGCGGTATGGGCGTATCTCAGGCGGATAAAAGACGAAGGGCGAACGGCATTCGATGGCTTGCCGCTAAAACTTGAAATTGATAAATCGATAGAAAATAAACTGCTTATTTCAACGGCGCCGGACGGGTATTTGAAACGCATTGGGTAGGGGAATGATTGAGTCCCGGCATAAAAAAGAGCTGTAGGGCCATATGAATTCAAAAACTGTCACCATTCTCATTCCGACCTATAAACGTCCGGAAAAACTTAAACGAGCCATAGCCAGCGTTTTATCGCAAACCTATTCCGATTTGGAGGTGATGGTTTTCGATAACGCCTCCGGCGATGAAACATCCGAAATTGTGGCCTCATTCATGCGGAGCGACCCCCGGGTCCGGTATCACCGGCATCCGGAGAATATCGGCATGTGCGCAAACTTCAACTTCGCTGTTTCCAGGGTCGAAACTCCATATTTCGCATTTTTATCAGACGATGATTACTATTTGCCAAATTTTGTAACCGATGCCATGAGCGGTCTTGAAAAATATCCCCCGGCAATGTTTTCGGTGCTCAATTCTCCCGTGGTTAATGAATGTTCCAAGGATAAAGTAATAGACAGGGTGTTAGATGCATGGCCCAGGGAGGGCCTTTATTATCCGGCAGAAGCGCTTCATTTGGTGACTGGAGGCCTGCATCCTGTTATTACCGGTTGCGTGTTTAGAAGCGAGTTGAAACCCGATGTTTACTTTGATGGTGAAGTTGAACTGATATCCGATGTGCCGGTGTGGTTCGTACTGACGGCAAAGTACGCATTTTGTCTTTCCAAGAAGCCGGGCGTTTATTTTATACGGCACCCTGAAGCGGCTGGAAATATGCTCCCGTTACTGAAACTGCAATTATGGTCGCGGGTGGAAAGAGTTATCCGGAAAAACACTTCGGTTCCCTCCTGGGCAATGCAGGTAATCAGTAAATCGGTAAGGGATAGGATGAATAAATTGCAAAGAATCGGCTTTTTGAAACTGTTGGAATCCATAAAGCTTGACGACATGAAAATGTTTAATAATTATTATTCCATGCTTAAAGAAGGAAATATATCCGCCTATCAAATGGGGGCCGGGACAATCAACACTGTAATTAAATGGAAACTGGCGGGCCGGTGCCTGCAATATGTGCTGGATGTGGCAAGCCGCCTTTTGAAACCTTTCCAGGAAAGAATATGGCGTTGATGCGGAGAAGGCTGACGGACGGTGCTTAACAGGTTTGCCTTTGAACGTTTAGGCGGGGAATTTTCATCTTGCTGCAGTTGGGGATCAATATCGTGAAATCTAACGCGCCAAAAGTAAGCGTCAGGCTCCCGTGTTATAATCAGGCAAAATACATCTCGCAGGCAATCGAGTCTGCATTGATGCAAAAGACGGACTTTGCATTTGAGATCGTCGTTGGCGATGATTTTTCCACTGATAACTCTTTGGAGATATTAAAAGATTACGAACAAAAATATCCCCGGCTCATCCGTGTATTGAACCGGGAAAAAGGAGATCAATATTCCCAGTTAAGGAAAAAATACGGGCGCCTGTATAATTTTGTTGACATCATGGCCAACTGCCGGGGGGAATATATAGCGCTTTTGGACGGAGATGATTACTGGACCTCTCCGGGCAAACTCCAGAGACAGGCGGACTTTCTGGACGTCAATCCGGACTTTTCCATTTGCTTTCACGATGTGGAGTATCTCTATGAAAATTGGGCAAATCCAAAACGGGCG
>JAKAEG010000177.1 GCA_021819985.1 Nitrospirota bacterium
AACCCACTTCCTTCCAGAAATGGACTCCGTGGCCCAATGTGAAGCGTCCGACTTGCATGTGTTAGGCACGCCGCCAGCGTTCGTTCTGAGCCAGGATCAAACTCTCATTGTAACTCATCGAACTTTTTTCGGGGCCTACTTACAGTTCTCAAAGATCAAAAAAAAGACAAAAAAATCTTTTCTCCACAGCACCTTGAGGCCTGTAGAGCCGGAGGCTCTTTTTTAAGTGGGTGCCTCGGCGGGAGCTTAGGACTTCCATCCCTTTCGGGATCGGATGTCACACCGCTTGCCGCACTCAGGCTCCCATTCCTTAAAGTGTTCCCTCGGCTCGCATAACCTCAAGTATGCCGCAGAGAATAGTATATCATTGCTATGCCTATGCTTCGCATAGCAAGAAACCCTTTAAAATCTAAATCTCAAAGAACATCTTCCGGAAGGCGCCTTCTTTTGCCTTCCCTTGAATATAGTTTAACACTAATGAGAAAGAATTAAAAGGCGTCTTTTGGCTGTTTAAAGCGTTTATTGGTATTGTTGAGCCAAATAAACCTAAAAAACACTTTTTTCCTAGTTTTACTCCATATCCTGATAAAAAGGATTGTTTTTTACTTCATTCCCAATGGTGGAAGAGGGCCCGTGTCCGGGGATGACGACAGTTTCAGGCGGAAGGGCCGCCAGTTTACCCAGGGATTTCATGATCAGCCCATAATCGCCGCCATAAAAATCGGTCCTGCCGATCGAACCCATAAAAAGGGTATCACCAGTTATGACTATCCCCTGTCCATAAAGGCACACCCCTCCGGGGCTATGTCCGGGAGTGTGGATCACCGTTAACCGTACCTGGCCGGCCTCAAGACTATCGCCATCGTCAATAAACCTGTCAGGCGGCGGCAGCGGGTCAACCTTATAGCCCCACAGGGCGGCCTGGTCAGAAACACTATTATAAAGTTCCAACTCGTCTTTATGGATAACCACGGGAACCCCGGTCTTCTCCTTTATTTCCGGGACCGCGCCCACATGATCAAAATGGGCATGAGTGCATATTATGGCTTTTATGGAAATGCCTTCGTTGTTTATAAAATCCATTATGGTTTCGGGCTCATCCCCCGGATCGATGACTATCCCTTCTTTTAAATGGTCTTTTAAGTCCCATACCAAAATACAATTGGCGGAAAGGGGGCCCACGGCAAGCACCTTAAACTGAATCTGGTTTTTTTGCAAGAAACAAAAACCTCCTTTTTAAAAGACCGGTCATTGTATCGAGTTCCTCGTTCTTTAAAAGATAACTTAAAAGGACATAGATACCAAGCGCCAGGACGATGCCGCCGGCCAGCCATGCCGCCTTCTGGGGCGTATGGCCTTTCTGCTGCCATAATGTGCCATGCAAAACCAGGGCAGAGACCGTTCCCATCGCAGCCGCCGCAAAGGCTGATTTCAGGAAAGACTTTATTATCCGTCTGGCGTCTATGCGTTCGAGCTTCCTTCTTAACATATAAAAGAGTGTCCCAAAATTTATCGCGGCGGCGATCGCGTTTGCAAACGCAAGCCCCTCATGCTTCATGGGTTTCATCAGAACATAACTCAGAACCAGATTGCTGCACAGCGCGATTACGGCCGATTTCACCGGTTTTTTCGTATCGCTCATCGAGTAAAAAGTGGCTGTCAGCACACGGGAGCCGACCATTGCCCATATTCCCAGAGAATAGAAAAAAAGCGCTCCGGCCGTCCCCTCAACCGCCAGGTAAGTAAATCTGCCCCGGAAAAAAAGCGTGCTGACTATAGGCACCCTCAAAGCGATAAGCCCGGCCATTGCGGGGAGACTCAAGAAAAAAAGGACCCTCATCGCAAAAGAAAAATCGTCCCTCAGGCTTTCGAAATCCCCTTTCACCGCGTGCTTTGACAATGCAGGCAGAACGGCAACGCCCATGGCCACTCCAAAAACTCCTATCGGAAAGTGCATGAGCCTCATCGCGTAGAAGAGGTAAGTGATGCTGCCCGGAGGAAGGAACGAGGCCATGATATTGCTTACCACTATATTGAACTGAGAAACCGACATGGCGACTATCGCAGGCAGCACAAGGATGGCCATTTTTTTAATCCCCGGGTGGCTCCAAAATTTCCAGACCGGCTTTAGATCGTAACCGGCGCCTTTCAAGGCCGGCAATTGATAAAGGAACTGGACGATACCTCCCACAATGATGCCAATGGCCGCGGCTATAACCGGATTTCCGAAGGTCAGCGAAACCGAAATAACAGTGGCGATCATCGCCACATTCAATACGGCGCTTGAAAGGGCCGGAATAAAAAATATGTTCTTTACATTGAGCGCCCCCATTGAAAGCGCACCCAGGCTGATGAAAAGAAGGAAAGGAAACATTATCCGGGTCAAAAGCACCGTGAGCCGGAATTTTTCCGGGGAAGCCAGAAAACCGGGCGCTATGGCGGTCACTATCCAGGGGGCCACAATAATACCCAGAATCGATACCGCGCCTACCACCACAAGAATGGACGTGAAGACCGCCCGTACCAGGCCCTTTGCGCCTTCATCGCCCTCTTTCCACTGGTATTCGCTCAGGACCGGCACAAAAGCGGAGGACATTGTCCCTTCAGCAAATATTTCTCTTAGCAGGTTGGGTATCCTGAAGGAGACGTAAAAGGCGTCTGAAAGCCCGGTTGCTCCCATGTAAAACGCCAAAACCATGTCCCTCACGAACCCCAGCAGCCTGCTTATAAGGGTGGCAATGGACATTACGCCCGCGGCTCTTGCTATGTGGTGTTTTGCGCTCACGAAACTGAATTATAACTTATAGAACCTATCTTCCTGAAACAGAACAGACATTATGCCGCATATTCCGTCATACCGCCGGAATTTTTATATTTGCATATAACTGATAAAAGCGGGCGGACCGGCAAGCCCCTCAAAATCACCCAACCGGGACCCGCCTTTATGATAAAATAGGTGCTTGAAACAAGCCATGCACAGACCCGAATGGGATGAATATTTCATAAATATAGCCAGGGCGGTAGCCCTGCGCGCCACGTGTTTAAGAAGAAAATACGGGGCCGTCATAACAAAAGACAGGACCATAGTGAGCACAGGCTACAACGGGGCCGCGCGGGGGGTGACGGACTGTATTGAAGCGGGCCACTGCACAAGGCAGGTACTCAACATTCCGCATGGCCAGCGCTATGAGCTTTGCCACAGCGTCCATGCCGAGGCAAACGCGATAATAAGGGCTTCACTTGAAGAGCTGACCGGGGCCACCATATATATCTCCGGCGTGGACGGCCAGGACGGCTCTGAGTGCTCCTCGGAGCCCTGCATGATGTGCAAACGCATGATCCTCAATGCTGGCATTGCCGCCGTGGTCTATTCGGACGGCTTTGGCGGCGTAATTAAGATCACCCCGCCGGAATGGCTTAAAGACAGGATCTGATGATCTCCATACTTAGACAGTTCAGTTTTTATGATGCGCTGGACATCGTTCTGGTAGCGATGGTCCTTTACCGGCTTCTGTTAATAATCAAAGGTACGAAAGCCGCCCAGATGCTCATAGGGCTGGCGCTACTGCTTGCCGTTTCCATGGTGGCCAGATACCTTAACCTGCTCACCCTCGATTGGCTGCTGCAGAGCTTCTGGTCTTATATAGTCATCGCGCTTATCGTTATTTTTCAGCCGGAGATCAGGCGGACCCTCGCCAAAATAGGCGAGACCTCATTATTACGTAAATTCGCAACCGCAGAAGAGCTGAAATCAATAGAAGAGATCGTGCGCGCTGCGGTATCGCTGGCAAACAGGAAGATTGGCGGACTTATCGTAATAGAGCGGGAAACGGAACTCAAGGATTTTATCGAGATAGGCGTGCCGCTTGACGCAAAGGTCTCCCGCGAGATACTGCTTAGCATATTCCATCCGACCTCGCCCATACACGACGGGGCGGCCATTATAAGGGGAAACAGGATCGCGGCGGCGGGATGCTTCCTTCCGATAACCCTTACGACCGGATTGAGAAAGGCATTGGGGACCAGGCACAGGGCCGCCCTTGGGGTGACGGAGGAAACCGACGCGGTGGCGATAGTGGTATCCGAAGAGACGGGGTCCATTTCCGTTGGCATGAACGGATCTTTGACGGAACATCTGGACATGACCGCGCTAAGACAGCTTCTGACCGAGGCTTTCACGAAAAAGCCGGAACCCTTAACTAAAAAGGCGGAACAATGAAGATCAGGGAAAGACTGTTTGCGAATATCTGGCTCAAAGGGGCCGCTTTGCTTCTTTCCGTTTTCCTCTGGTTTTTTGTGCTCTTCAGGGGGCAGGTCGAGGTGACCATGGATGTGGAGCCCCAGTTCTCAAAGATCCCGGCGGAACTCACCGTTGCCGAAAAAAAACCTGAGACCGTTACCGTGCTGCTTAAGGGAAACGAATTTGTACTTAAAAGGCTCCGGCCTTCAGACATAAAGCTCCCGATTGAGCTTAAAGAGGCCGAAACAGGAAGGTCCTTCGTCCATGTGGACCGGAAAGATATAAAGACGCCTCCTCATGTGTCGGTCGTAAGCGTCTCACCGGACGGCGTTTGGGTGTATCTTGAGAGAAGGGCAAGCGCCATGCTCCCGGTAAAACCGGATGTAAAAGGGCGTCCGGCAAGGGGATTTATCGTTTACAAGATCCAGGCGGCGCCTGACAAGGCGGAGGTGCAGGGGCCGAAGGACACGCTGGACAAACTTGATTCCCTCAGGACCGATCCCATTGACATTAACGGAGTAAATGGTACCTTGGAAAAGGACTCGGCCATAAAGGTCCCGGAGGATATCGAACGGATAACGCCGGGGGAAGTGCGTGTAAAGATAGAAATAAGGAGAAAAAATAAAAAATGAAAAAACTCTTCGGGACTGACGGCATACGCGGCAAGGTCAATCATTTCCCCATGTCCCCGGAATCCGTTATAAAGATCGGGATGGCGGCCGCACTGGCGCTCAAGAAAAAACATGGCAGGAACATGGTCCTTATCGGAAAGGACACACGCCTTTCAGGTTACATGATCGAAAGCGCGCTTACCTCGGGCATATGCTCGATGGGCATGAATGTAATCCTAGTCGGTCCTCTTCCAACTCCTGGCGTGGCATTCCTGACAAAAACGTTAAGGCTGGATGCCGGCATCGTCATTTCAGCATCTCATAACCCATTCGATGACAACGGCATAAAATTTTTCAGCTCCCAGGGTTTCAAGCTTCCCGACGAGATGGAAAACCAGATCGAAGAGATGGCGATGGACGACGGATTTTTTAAGAAAAAACCCGCGGGGCATGAGATAGGAAAGGCCATCAGGCTCGAGGACGCCAAGGGCCGTTACATAGAATATATCAAGTCAACGATCCCTAAAAACATGTCTCTTGAAGGGCTTAAGATAGTTGTGGACTGCGCAAACGGGGCTGCTTACAAGGTAACTCCCTGGGTGCTCGAAGAACTGGGGGCGGAGGTAATAACCCTGAATGGGAACCCCGACGGCGTCAACATAAACGAGGGCTGCGGCTCACTCCATACGGACGGCCTTAGAGAGGCTGTACTTGCCAACAAGGCCGATATTGGAGTGGCCCACGATGGCGATGCCGACAGGACCATACTGATAGACGAAAAAGGCGAAATCGTGGACGGCGACCACATGCTCGGCATCTGGGCGCTGGAGCTGAAAAATGAGGGAAAGCTGAACGGTAACACCGTGGTGTCCACAATAATGAGCAATCTTGGAGTCGAGCGGTTCCTGGAGGGCCACGGGATAAAGTTCATAAGGACAAATGTTGGGGACAGGTTTGTTACAGAAAGGATGATCAAGGGCGGTTTCGTCCTTGGAGGAGAACAGTCCGGGCATATCGTCAACCTTCATTTGAACAGCACCGGCGACGGGCCGATAACGGCGCTCCATATAGTTTATCTTGTAAAAAAACTGGGCGTCCCTCTTTCACAACTCAGGGCCCCGATACCGGTTTATCCCCAGGTACTCGAAAACGTGACGGTGAAGACCAGGTTAAATCCATCAAATATACCGGGACTTGACGACCTGATAAAAAATGCTGAAAAGGAGCTTGCGGAAAACGGCAGGGTCCTTGTGCGCCCGTCAGGCACAGAGCCAAAAATAAGAGTGATGGTGGAAGGCAAGGACGGAAAAGCGGTAAACAGGCTGGTCCGCCAGATTTCTTCGTATATAAAAGAAAAAACGGCCTGAACGCTTAATCCCTCGGACGTTTTGCCGTAGGGATGATCGAAGACCAACTGGGGCTGCTCAAGATCAGCAAAAAACTGCACGAAGCTGGAATGGAAGGGTTGCTCCTGGACGACTCGGCGCCTTGTGCTTCTTCCTGGAAAATGCAGCACAGTTACATGACCCTAACGGCAATGCGCGAGTTCTTCCCTAAGAATACGTCGAAGGGTTTCCTCAAGCTCTTCTCTATGTATAGCTTGTTTTAGAGTTTCGTTAATCAGAGTTTGATAACCGCGCTTGCCGGATTTTGCCTTGAACAGAGCGATTATACTTGTATCTAACATGATATTAACCCTCTGTTTACGCGGTTTATCCTGAAGATTTACTCTGAAACGTGCACGGGTCATATCAGCACTGGTCAGTTCAGGATACTCATCAAATTTTTCAGATACTTTCAAAGAAGATTTTTTGCTCATTTGCAGTTCCCTTTCGCATGGAAATTATGCGGATTTCGTTTTTGTCCTCTGTGTGAACAATCACAACGACATCGGCCTCAAGCAAGCCGATCGTTACGAATCGTTCTTCACCATAATCGAAGCGGGTATCCGGGATGGTAAAAGTTGCGCCTGTAAATACGTTGTGGGCTTTTTAAAAATCGAGACCGTGCTTGTTCAGGTTTTTCTTCCGCTTCTTTTCGTCCGGCGTGATGCGCAGACATTATTATACATATTGAAAAGTCAGTCCCCGATTGCTGCGCCCGTCTCTTTTGTCTTTACGTCATTCCGTGCTCCGGCAGGGAAAAGTAAATAAAGGGGACGTCCCCTTTTCCGTCCCCTCGAAAGGAC
>JAKAEG010000178.1 GCA_021819985.1 Nitrospirota bacterium
CCGCACAGACGCGGGGAAAAAACTTATAAAGATCTTTTCTTGTTTTTTCCATTCGCCCGCTTTGGGCTGGTCCCCTTGCCCTTCGGAGCACGCTCTCTGCCACCCATTTGAGATCCCATGCCGGAAGGCATATGTAGGGACTTTCCCTTTGCCGTATTCGCTTGCTTGACCTTCGGGGCGCGCTCGCGGTCATTCATTTGAGCTTCAATTTTCTTTTTTTGTTTTTTAGCTGGTGTTTGTTTCTCCCCGGGCCCGGTCTCTTTTTTTGCGCTTTTCACTATTTTTGCGATTTCTTCGCGTGATAATGGGCGAAGCCCTCCCGGCTCAATCCCTCCAAGTTTTATGCCTCCAATGCTCGTCCTTTTCAGTTTGAGCACCGGATGGCCGATCTTGTCAAACATTCTTCTGACCTGTCTTTTTCTGCCCTCGTGTATGGTGATCTCGACCCATGAATTGCCGCCTTCCGTTTTGCCGAGGAACTTGAGCCTGGCGGGTTGTGTGAGCCCGTCTTCGAGTTTGATGCCAACCCTGAGCTTCTCAAGGTTTTCCTCCTCGACGGTCCCTTTTACCTTCATTTCATAGGTCTTGGGTATTTTTTTTGCCGGATGGAGCACCATGTTTGTGAACTCGCCGTCATTTGTCACCAGCAGCAGGCCTTCCGAGTGGTAATCCAGTCTTCCCACAGGATAGAGCCTCTGCTTTATCCCGCGCAGAAAATCCTTAACGGTCGGCCTGCCCTGCGGGTCTTCAAGGGTGCTCATAACGGCCTTCGGTTTATGGAAGGCAAAATACATTTTTGGCCCGGACCTGGTGACCGGTTTGCCGTCCACCTTTATGAAGTCCGTTGCCGGATCCACCTTCATTCCAAGGACAGCCGTCTGACCGTTTACTTTTACGCGGCCTTCAATGATCATTTCTTCGGCTTTCCGTCGTGACGTTATGCCGGTTTCAGACATGAATTTCTGTAGTCTCATTTCCATAGGTTTTTAATTATACCAGAGAAGCGATGTGCGCCTATCGCGCAACCGTGGTGGAAGCGATTTTGAGATAGGGCCTGACATGGGGTATTGACTGGGATTTTGAACATGAGAAAATAATTACATGTAAAGGAGCAGGGGGTTTTTTGCATGAAAGTAAAATCGGACCATAGAATCGATGGCTGCATAGCGGTCGAGATCGCCTGCGCGGAGATATACGGAAGCCTCTCCAAGCGGTTTCCGGAGGCCGGTGTACTGTGGAACGAGCTTTCGGGAGAAGAGAAAAAACAGTCCGTCTCGCTCATAATGGCGATGGACGGCCGTCTTGAAGACGACATGCCGGACATACCTGAGCACCATGCAATGCCATTTATAAAAGAGGCCCTCGAACTCGTAAGGACAATAAAGCAAAAGCTGGCTTTGGGCGACATTACACTTGAAGATGCGCTCCATTTGTCCCTGGAACTGGAGGAAAGCGCGGTGGAAGGGTTTTTCTGGGACGTCCTTACAGGCGAAAATGATATGCAGGCCCTGGCCAGCCTGAAACAGCTCATAGAGACACAACAGGCCCACGGGAAAAAGATAGTCCGGTTCATGGATGAGCTGGGTATTCCGCACAGGGGCTTCAAACCCGATATCCCCGGCGATTAACGTACTTCCCCCCCCATTTTTAGCGCGGCCAGGCGAAAAGGCGAGAATCGATAAAATTATTGCGGCCCTTTAATAAAATTCTATTGGAATCGAATCATTGCAACCACAGGTAAGTAATTTTATAATAGGCCATGCCTATATATGAATATAAGTGCAACAAGTGCTCCTGCGAATTCGAAAAACTTGTGTTTACCCAATCCCCCACGTCTAAAAATCTCACCTGCCCTGAATGCGGCTCCGGGGATGTAACGAAAAAGCCTTCCTGCTTCGGTATGGGGGGCGTGAACAAACAATCGCCATCTGGCGGAGGGTCGCGGTCATCCGGATGCGGGTCATGCAGCGGGTCCTCCTGCTCAAGCTGCCGCTGAAAAAATTTTAGTGAAAATCTGATAATATCCTAAAATGAGGTTTTATTCGTCATGCCCGGGGACCTTAATCGGGCATCCATTTTCACCTTGGATTCCCGCTTAAGACATGCGGGAATGACAGCATGGAAAATTGGAATTTGTTATTACCAAAGCGGTCATAGGGAATGCGGCACAGCTTGTGAATTCCTTATTTATCTTATGTAGGCTTCGGTGACGTATCTCAGCATCATGCGGTGCGTATTGAAGTAATAGGCGTTTTTGCCTATCGCGTTTTGCATCATCCGCACCCACATGTGCCGGTCATTGTAATAAAGCGGGATTATCGTCTTTTCCAGTTTGTTATAAAGGTCCTCGGCGTCTTTTTCGTCCCGTTCCTCTACAGTCTCATTATCGCTTGATACGGCGGGGCCTATTGCCCATCCGGTATAGCCCTCGATGTGCCCTTCGATCCACCAACCGTCGAGTACGCTGAAATTGACCACCCCGTTATGGGCCGCCTTCATGCCCGATGTCCCTGATGCCTCTCTCGGCCTCTGAGGGGTATTCATCCATATATCGACTCCTGAGACAAGCTTTAAGGCGAGGTCCATGTCATAATTTTGAAGATAAACTATATTGATCCGCCCGGCCAGACTCTTCATGCACTCAAAGACATGTTTTATGACCGCCTTGCCGGGGGTATCTTTCGGGTGCGCCTTGCCCGCGAAAATTATTTGCAGCTTGCCGTTTCCGATCCGCCCCAGCCGCTCGATGTCCCTGAATATCAGGTCTCCCCGTTTGTACGCGGTGGCCCTCCTTGCAAAACCTATGGTCAGCAGGTCCTGGCTGAAACCGGCCCCGGTCAGGCGGTTCACGTAATCCACAAGCGAGCGCTTGGAGGCCATGTGCGCCCCCCAGAGTTCATCTTCCGGTATCCTCCCTACCCGGACGAAAAGCTCGGGTTCGTTTGCCCATCCGGGAAGATATTTATCAAAAAGGTTCCTCATGTGCTCGCCGGTCCAGGTGAATGAATGCACCCCGTTCGTTATCGAGGAAAACTCATACCCTGGAAACATCAGCATGGAAACTTCCTTGTGTTTTTTGGCCACCCCGTTCACGTATTCAGTGAGGTTCAGGGCAAGATGCGTCATATTGAGCTTCCCGGGCCCCGCCCATTTCTTGATTATCCTGACAGGTATTATCTCGCCCAGGACCTCTTTGAAAAGCTCATAGGAGAAGACGTCGTGCCCGGCTTCAACAGGCGTATGGGTGGTGAACACGCAAAGGTCCTTCACCTTTTCCACGTCCCACACGAGGTCCTCGTCCCAGACGGCCTCTATGTCCTTCCTGTATTCAAGCAGAAGCTCCAGGGTCAGAAAGCTTGCGTGGCCCTCGTTCATATGGTATTTTTTTATCTCGAAACCCAGCTTCCTGAGCATCCGGACCCCGCCAATACCCAGTATCGCCTCCTGCATGAGCCTGTATTTTATATCTCCGCCGTACAGATATGAGGTGATGTCCCTGTCTTCGGGTGCATTCTCCGGGATATCCGTATCGAGGAAAAGGATGGGCACTTTGCCGCCGGTAACGCTCCGCTGTACGAAAAGCCAGCTCCTTACCGTCACGGGTCTTCCGCAAAGCTCCAGCGATATCTTCTGCGGCAGGGGCAGCATGAACTTCTCCGGCTGCCACTGAGCGGGCCTTTCTGTCTGGTTTCCCGCGGCGTCTATTACCTGGTCGAAGTAGCCTTTTTTGCTAAGAAGCGACACTGCAAGAAGCGGTATTTTGAGGTCCGCCGCCGAACGTATCGTGTCGCCGGCCAGCACGCCAAGCCCGCCGCTATAGGTGTGCATATCGTTGTGCACGCCTATCTCCATTGAGAAATAGGCTATTTTCGGTTCCTTGAGGAACTCTTCTAGGGAGAAAAGAAATTCCATTTCGATTTAAATTCTATGATAATAAAAAAATATTAACAAGAGTTTTTACAATGGTAGCGAGCGAATACGGTAAAAGGAAATTCCCTGCATAAGCTTTCCGGCAGGGAAGCTCAAAAATACCGCCCCATTTGCGCTCCGCCGCCCACGCCGCACGATATGTTAAAATAGGGGTAAATTCAAAAAGCGAGGTCTTTTCTGATATGTTCAACATGAAGGCGGTCGAGCCGCGTGAGCTTGGCCCCGATTCCAAATTTAAATTCAGGTGCCACAAGGACATCTCCTGTTTCACTCACTGCTGCTCCAATGTAGATATAATGCTGACCCCGTACGACGTGCTGAGGCTCAAAAGGCGCCTTGGCATGAGTTCGGGAGAGTTCCTGGACAAATATACCATTGTCAGGGCGGACAAGCAGTCTTCCCATCCTTATGCGTTTCTCAAGATGCAGGATGAGGCCGCGAGAAAATGCCCGTTCGTCGTCGTGCCGGATGGCTGCACAGTCTATACCGACAGGCCCGTGAGCTGCCGTTATTATCCTGTAGGACAGGGGACACTTAAAAAGGGTGAGGAGAAAGGCGAAAAACGCCATGATGAATTTTATTTCTTTGTAAAAGAGAAGCATTGCAAGGGTTATGAGGAACCGAACGAATGGACCATTTCTTCCTGGAAGGACGACCAGGAAATAACCCTTTATGATGAGATGAACCGGGAATGGAAGCAGCTTCTTATGCGCAGAAACCTGCCGGGCCAGCCGGCCCTGAGTGATAAAAAGAGGATGCTCTTTTTCATGTCGAGCTATGACCTGGACAAGTTCAGGGATTATGTGCTGGGCAGCCGCTTTCTTGATATTTTCGATATACCGTCCTCCGAGGTGGAAGAGATCAAGACCTCCGAGGAGGCCCTGATGAAACTTGGCTTCAAACACCTTAAATTCATACTCGGGCTTGAGCAGACGCTCAATGTGAAAGAGGAAATTTTAAAGGAAAGAGAAGCCAGGGCCAAGGCCGCGAAAGCCGAAAAGGACAAAAAGGAAGAGAAGTAAGGCCGCTTTATTTTTTTCAACCTGTTTTCATTCGGAATTAGGCTATAAAAACTACTTCCAGTACATGTGATGTAAGCTGGCGCTAACGCTTGTAGTATGTTTCGGCCTAAAGTCTGCGCGGAAGGTGGACCGCTATTATGCGTATTTCCAAAATAATGTGGGATGTGTCCCGGATTATCCACTAGAATACTCCTTAAACACTACATCCCAGAATTTTGTTATAATGCCACAGTTATAACTGGAAATATTGATATGAGATTTGGGGCTACAATGGAGCAGCCATTGTCCCCTCGCCCTTTGGGAGAGGGCAGGGCGAAGAGTGAGAGAGAGCTTTCAGGGAAATAGTCCCTGTTTTCTGTTGCTCTGTTTATATAGTACTCGTCAAAATATTTTCTTGACAGGCAAAGGTCCGTTGCTTAGAACCGTGCATTTGGGGTTTTTCTATGCAAAAGGAGATGCAATCGATCAACTATGAATGATGAGGCGATTCTTTTCAGTGCCAGCCAGAAAATGGCAGACTTCCTTATTCCTGATGCAATGGAACATTTAAAGGATTATGATGAACTTTACTGGGATGTTCCTTTCCCGATTAGATCCGCTAATTTTCAATCGCCTACCAACATCACTGGTTATGTTCATATTCGCGGAAGGCAGGTTGCATATAAAATTAAGATTAAAGATATCAAAGATTTTTCGGACGAATTTTTTGAAAAGAAATTCCGAATCCCTAAAAAACCCGACTCCTGGATTGAAGATTATAAGGATAAGGAAAATGGAGAATTTAGCAAGCATAAGTGGAAACGCACCTTCATCGTAACGAGTATTGAGCGATTTTCCTGTGATACAAAGAATTTTCGAAAATCAAAAGATGGATTACCTGTGCATCCTCGGATTCTTAGTAGTTATGTTGAGGTTATACCCAAGAAGAAATGACTCTAAATATTGATTGGATATGTCCTGCTTGTTTAGCAAAAAATAGCACAATTTCTTTGCAGTGCCAATGCGGTATCGTCATTGACGAAAGCGATATTAAAGACTTCAGGTCTGATATTCTGCCACCCCAAATATATAAGGAATCGACTAACTACTCTTCTGTTGCAGCCATTAGAAAGTCGTTTTTATTAAAATGCTACCTCCAGTTACGCTTTCCTGAAAGTACAGAATCAAAAAAAGCAAAAAAAGAATTTTTCAGCAGTCTGCCAGTATCAGTAGATATAGACAATCTTATTATTCGGACAAAATACCTCGAACTGCTTAAAAACTCAACAGAAGACTTTTACGAGGTAACCAATGTAAATATTACCGAAGTCATTTGTGGCAAATGCGGTGCCACAAATCTATATACCGAAAAAAATGTGCAATGCTCTAGATGCGGAGACTGGCTTTACCAATATCTTTCAGAAAAAAAATCTGAAGCTGCAACAGTGGGTTCTCCTTTTGTATGCCCACACTGCCAGAAAAAAGGATTTGTCCGAACAAAAGAGGTCAAACGTAAAAAGGGCATAAGTGGCGCTAAAGCTACTGGAGCCATTTTGACTGGTGGCTGGTCATTATTAGCCACTGGGCTAGCCAAAAAAGAACGTGGCACTCAAGCACATTGCGATAATTGCGGGGCCACATGGGATTTCTGAGGCAAATCTAAAAAAATTCAGGCGCGTAAATATGGCGCTATGATCAACAAATATTTAGGCGCGAGATAGCAATGAAATTAAATCTTTCAGATGCCGATGAGTTAAGACTTGAAACCAATCTCTCAATCCTAAAGAGGTTGTCAAGGTTTTAGTTGAAATTACCCGAGTGGTTCCCATTTTTTCCTTACGCTGCCAGCCTATCTATTGAATCATTGCCCATAGCAGCTTCGATATTCCTGAGAACTTCGGAAATTGAAGCATACCCTTTGACCAGCCTGTACCCCTTTTCCGCATAAAGAAGAACGGCGGCCAGCCACCGCTGCATCATAGCACTTCCACGATACCGTTTTACGTTGCCCTCGACATCTCTCACCGTTGAGAACGTGCTCTCGATCGGGTTGGTGGATTGCAGCGGATTCCG
>JAKAEG010000179.1 GCA_021819985.1 Nitrospirota bacterium
TTCCTGTCGCTGCGTCCACCCCTACTTCGTGCGTGCTTCCATGACTGCGGATATCAAAGGAATAGCGAAGGCCGCTGCCGCCTTTTTCCCGTTCCAACTCCTCCGAGACGATCTTGCCTGGATAGATCTTTAGCGCGATATGACGGGCATCTGCCAGACTGATTTTAGCTTCTTTGGAATATTTCTGGCCGGTAAAGGCGTGGGCGGCAGCCCCGATTGAGATAAAGGCCGTCAGAACGCCGCTGCCTATAAAAGTCATTATCACTTTATTCATCTTTTTAATCCTTTCACCTTTCACGTTGAGGAATATGAGGGGGGCTCACACGTTGCCCTTACATTATAGCAAATGATTTGGAACAGACATAAATGTAGCCCATTTTTTATAATAATAAAGTGGAAGACCTATAAATATGCATATCCTGATCATAGAGGATGACAAAAAAATAGCCGCTTTTATCACGCGTGGATTAAAGCAGGCAGGTTTTGCCGTAGACCATGCAGACAATGGTGAGGATGGACTTCGTTCATTATTGGCCTGGCCTTATGATTCGGCCATCGTTGATATCATGCTGCCCCGGCTGGACGGACTGACCCTGATTGAAGAGCTTCGCCGCCAACAAGTTAACACGCCGGTAATAATCCTGAGTGCAAAACATTCAGTAGACGATCGCGTCAGGGGTCTGCAGGCCGGAGGCGATGATTACCTTACGAAACCGTTTTCTTTTTCCGAGCTCCTGGCGCGTCTGCAGGCGCTTATCCGCAGGTCAACCGGCACGGCAGAAACGACCCGCCTCACTTTCCAGGATATCTCGCTGAATCTTCTCACGCGTGAGGTAGAAAGGGGAGGCAGGAAGATCGATTTGCAGTCCCGGGAGTTTGCCCTTCTCGAATATTTTTTGCGTAATGCAGGCAAAGTAGTATCAAAGACCATGATACTGGAGCGTATTTGGGGGTACAACTTCGATCCGCAGACAAATGTTGTGGATGTGCTGGTTTGCAGGCTGCGAAATAAGATCGACAAGGACTTTGAACATAAGCTGATTCAAACGATACGCGGGATAGGATATGTTTTTAAAGTTTAATTTCCCCCGGAAGACCATCGGCTTGCAATTGACTTTCTGGTATTCAGCCATTTTTATTATCAGTTCCCTGATCTTATTCTTATTTACGTATTTTTCGCTTGAACTTTCAATCAGGCAAAATGATCGAAAGCTTATTCAATCGGAAATGGAAGATTACGTTTCGGATTTCCAAATCGGAGGGGTTGTCAAACTGGAGAGAGATCTGGCTGAGATAAAGTACAAAGATTCAAGCGGTGAAGACCTCTTTATTGTCCGCCTCTCGAATATCAAAAATGACACAGTCTTTTTATCCATCCCTCAGCAATGGCCGAAGCCTGATTTTAAACAGGCGGAGGATGGCGCCTGGAAGGACAGGGCGCCCTGGTCTTTTGTTCCTTCAAACGGAGTGAAGAATACCTATGAGATCTTCTCAAAACCGCTTTCCACGGATTTGATTTTGCAAGTAGGAAAACTGACGAGCAACAGTAAGGAATTAATTGAGCACTTTCGAGCGATTTTTTTGCAAATACTCATACCCATATTTTTAATCGGTGTTGCAGGAGGTTTGTTTTTTACATTCCGGGCGCTCAGGCCTATCCGGTATTTAATAAATACTACGCGCTTGATCATAGACACGGGCGAGATCAGCTCCAGGGTGCCGACGGGGGGCAGAAATGATGAACTAAAGGAGCTGAGCAGGCTTTTCAATACAATGCTTGAGAAAATCGAAAATCTTATCAGGGGCATGAGGGAGGGGCTGGATAATGTAGCACATGATCTGCGTACTCCCATAACAAGGATTCGCGGCAGCGCGGAAATGTCGCTGCGCTCTGAAGATAATCCTGATATCCTAAAAAGCACATTGGCCGACTGCATAGAAGAAACAGATCGAATTCTTACGATGTTGAACACAATTATGGATATTTCAGAGGCCGAGACGGGTACAATGAGGTTGAACTTGCAGAATGTGAAAATCGCGGCTTTAATAAACGAGGTGACCGATCTGTACAGTTACATTGCGGAAGAAAAGAACATTCTGATCCGGACCGAGCTTCAGGATGAGCTGAATCTGGTTGCGGACCGCAATAGATTGCAGCAAGCCATTGCAAATTTACTCGATAATGCCATCAAGTATACCCCCGCGGGGGGGTGCATAGATATTCAAACTTTTCAGGAATATCAAAATGTCATTATCCGCATCAAGGATAATGGAATTGGGGTTTATCCTCAGGAACTCCCAAAGATATGGGACCGCCTGTACCGGGGAGACAAGAGCCGCTCACAAAGGGGACTTGGACTTGGCTTGAGTCTTGTCAAAGCCATTATCCAGGCCCACAAAGGGCATGTGGAGGTCTCCAGCGTATCTGGCGAAGGTTCTGTTTTTACCGTTTACATTCCTGGCAAACCGTAATTTCAAACATTTCAGGATTGTAATGTTCAGGCAACCTTCGCGCAATCTTCAGAAATTATATTTAATAACAGCACAAAACTTAAAAACAGATTTCAAAACATATCTATGACATAAACCAGGGGAGGAATTTGAAAAGGACCCGGTCTCCACATTTATTTCGATCCGGATTTGAAGTAGAATAGCTATTGCGATGCCCGCTTTTTTTTCTTATCATAAAAAAATGCGTTCCACCTGTACGAAAGCGCCATTGGTTATCTTCCTTGCCATTCTTTGCAGCTGTGCTGTTTATCACCCCAAACAGATCGATCAGAATGCGGTCTCCCGAATTCTCGCCCCCCCGGACTTAAAACAGATACGTGTAAAGGCGGGGCAAATAAAACATCCCATACTCAAGCCCCGGAGCATCGATTATTCAAAAGGCATATCTGCCCAGGACGCGGCGATCATCGCCGTCATAGCAAATCCCGCTCTCAGGGCGGAAAGGGACAGCCTTGGGATAGCCAGGGCCCAGCTTTTGCAGGCGGGCATTCTCCCGAATCCAACGTTCAGCTATAACCTGGATGTGCCTACCGGCGGGAGCGACCAGGGGACGGTAAATGCATACGGGTTCGGATTGAACTGGGACATCAAAGCCCTGCTGACGCGCGGGGCCAAAATAGACGCCGCACGGACTGAGCAGGCTTCCGTAAATCTTGATATAGCCTGGAGGGAATGGCAGGTTGCCCAGTCCGCCAAACTGGAATTTTACAAGGTAAAAATGCTTGAGCATCAGCTAAATGTCATACAAAGCGAAGAAAGAGAACTCCGGCAGAATTTGAAGGCCATCGAGAAAGCCGTCGATGAAGGCAATATGACGATAGTCGACCTGGACGCGGTGGCCTCCACAGTGAGAAGGGCGCATTCCACAGCCCTTGAGGTTGGCCGGAAACTGAAACAGGAGAGGTTAAGACTCAATTTTGTCCTCGGCTTTCCCCCGTCAAGCAGCATCCCGCTGAGAAAAAACATATCACAGCCCGCCATAAAAAAACTTCCGGCCCTGGATGAGATAATGAAAGGGATCGAGGACCGGCGGCTGGACATCCTTGCCCTGAAGCAGGGGTATAAAAGCCAGGAGGCCAGCCTGAGGGCCGCCGTACGCGCGCAGTTTCCGGACATAAGCATCGGGTTTTCTCACGCGAGGGATACGACCAACGTTATAACGACAGGGTTTTCCGTATCCATAGATATCCCTGTTTTCGACCGTAACCAGGGCCGTATAGCGATAGAGAAGGCAAGCAGGCAGCAGCTATATGATGAATACTTGAACAGGATATTTCAGGCGAGGGCGGATGCCGCCGGAATATTGGCTGACATCAAAGCGGTTGAGGCCCAGATAGACGCGGCCGGGAAATCCGTGAGGGCCCTTGAAAAGCTTGTAAATGTGTCATATAGCGGGTTTCTGGAAGGAAACATAGACGCTTTGAGTTATTACAACGAGGTGGACAGGCTGACCACAAGAAGGCTTGATGTTCTGAAACTTAAGCAGGACCTGGCTGAACTGTACGTTGCCCTTGAGATCAGCGCCGGAGAATACTTTGGGAAAAGCGGCAAATCAGGAGGTGTTTAAAGAGTGAAATTCTCGCTGCGGGGTGTCCTCATCATAATTGTTATCATTTGCCTGACCCTTGGCGGATATTTGTTTTATAAAAACAACTTTCTAAAGACAGAAACTGATAGTCCTCCGCCTGAGGAAACCGGCCCGGTAGCCAGTGTTGAGGTCGCACCTGTAAAAACGCAATCCATAACAGCTTTTGATACTGTTTTTGGCGATGTGGTCCCCGCTCCGGACGCGGTGCAGGTTGCCTCCTTGCCGTATGAGATAAAAGTTGGCCGTGTAATGGTGAGCGCCGGCCAGAAGGTATCAAAGGGTGAGCCGCTTCTTGAAGTGGAACCCAGTCCCGATACGCTTCTTCAGTTGGGCCAGGCAAAAAACTCCTATGGCATATCAAAGCAGGACCTTGCACATGTAAAACAACTGTTTGCTCTTAAGCTTGCGACAAATACCCAGATATTAAAGGCCCGGGATGACTTCCAGAAGGCATCTTTGCAATTGCAAAACCTTAAAAAAATGGGGGTGGACGGCAAACTGGTGATCCGGGCAGGAGTAAATGGCCTGGTGAGCTATGTTAACGTCCAGGATGGGGCCATAGTATCGGATGGGAAACCGCTGGTGGGGATCATATCGCAAGACCGCCTGGAAGTCCGTCTCGGGGTCGAGCCGAACGACGCGGAGCGGCTTGTTTCCGGGCAGTCCGTTTGGCTTTCTTCTGTAAACGAATCTGCCCAAAAAAAAGTGGCGGGCCGGGTCAGAAAGATCTCTCGTGCGGTCAATCCTGCTACCCGGCTGGTGGATGTTTTTGTCGCGTTGCCCAAATCCGCCAGGTTCCTGTTAGGCGAATATATCATGGGCAGGATAAATGCGGCTTCCGCTTACGGCATGACAGTGCCGCGAAGCGCGGTGCTCCCGGAGGGCGGCAACTATCTCCTTTACACTGCCGGCAACGGGCGGGCCGTTAAACACATTGTGCAGACAGGCGTTGAGAGCGGCGATCGGGTACAGGTTTTTGGCGGCGGTTTAAAACCTGGGGATGAAGTTGTTGTAACTGGCAATTATGAACTCAAACCCGGTATGGCAGTGAAGGTGCTGAGAACGCGATGACCTTTACCGGCTGGGTCCAGTACCACCGCCGTTCGATACTTTTTCTTCTTGCGGTCCTGATGCTTGGAGGCATTGCAAGCAGTGTAAAGCTTCCGGTGGCCCTGCTGCCTAACGTCAGCTTTCCAAGGATCGCGGCGGAACTGGATGCCGGAGACCGTCCAGCCAGCCGGATGGCCATTGAGGTTACCCTGCCTGTGGAGCAGGCCGTAAGGAGTGTGCCGGGGGTCGTCAGCGTCCGCTCAACTACCAGCCGTGGCAGCGCCGAAGTGATCATTGATTTCGGATGGGGCAGGGACATGGCAACGGCGCTGCTGCAGGTGGAATCGGCAATAAACCAAGTGATGTCATCATTGCCGGGCGGCGCCACTTTTTCAGTAAAAAGGATGGACCCGACAGTTGATCCGGTCATGGCCTATAGCCTGACCTCCGATACCCAGTCACTCACGGAACTGCGCGACTTTGCATTTTATCAGCTTCGTCCACTTCTTTCCACGGTGAACGGTGTGGCAAAAGTCCAGGTGCAGGGCGGCAATCGGGAGGAATACCGCGTCACCGTCGATCCGGCAAAGCTTGCCTCATACGGTCTTTCCCTTTCGGACGTGGCCAAGTCCCTTTCGGCGGCAAATGTCATAACCGCTGCCGGCCGCCTGGAAGACCATTACAAGCTTTATCTGGTCATGTCAGATACCAGTTTTACAGGGCTTGACCAGATCAGAAATACCGTGTTGCGTTCCGGATCGAACGGACCGGTGCTGCTGGAAAATGTGGCGTCGGTCAGCCGTGGCACAATGCCACAGTGGACCCGCGTGACCGCCGACGGCCACGATGCCGTTCTCCTGAATGTTTACCAGCAGAGGGGGGGCAACACAGTCCGTATAGCCCGGGACATTAAAGCCAAACTGGCGGGTTTCAAAAGCCAGATACCGCCCGGCGTCAGGATAGCAAACTGGTATGACCAGAGCCAGCTTATAACGGCCTCCGCAGGCAGCGTCAGAGACGCGATACTGATAGGCATAGTGCTTGCGGCCGTAATACTTTTCGTTTTTCTCAGGAACTTAAAGATAACGCTCATAGCCGTTATCACGGTGCCGGGCGTGCTGGCAGCCTCAGTGCTGCTGCTCTACGTGATGCACCAGAGCTTCAATATGATGACGCTTGGCGGCATGGCCGCGGCTGTTGGGCTGATTATCGACGATACGATCGTCATGCTTGAGCATATTGTCCGGCGGCTGCGCGGGGGCGCGGATGAAATGGCCCCGGGCGGCCACCATGAAAAGATAATGCTTGCGGCAGGCGAGTTTACCAGACCTCTTATGGGATCGTCGGCTTCGACAATCGTGATATTCGCTCCGCTTGCCTTTCTTTCCGGCGTGACAGGCGCATTTTTCAAGGCGCTCTCCCTGACCATGGCAGCCAGCCTTTTTGTCTCCTATTTTGTGGCTTGGCTTGCGGTCCCTCTGCTTGCCGACCACCTGCTGAGTCAAAAAGACGCCAGCCAGAAAGAGAGTGGTTTTGTTACAGAGAAAACCCACAGAAAATATGAAAAGGTCATGCACCGCCTTATAGGCCGTCCGGTGCTGGTGCTGCTTCCGGTTGCGGCGCTTCTTCTTGCGGGATGGCTGGGCTACAAAAGCCTGGGGTCCGGTTTCATGCCGAAAATGGACGAAGGAGGGTTCGTCCTGGACTACCTGGCGCATCCAGGGACTTCATTGACCGAAACAGATCGCCTGCTGCGCGAGGTGGAAGGCATACTCCGCAAAAC
>JAKAEG010000180.1 GCA_021819985.1 Nitrospirota bacterium
GTGCATACGGGAGCTTTTATATGAGCAGTGCTCGCTCCACATTACCGAGAAGATGCCAAGTTCGGTGAACGTAGGCTTGCGGCCAAGTATCTCCAGAACCTTGGCGTATTCACCGGCCGTGAGACCGTGTTCCTTTATAAGCGCTTCGTTTATTTCCGGTTCTTTCAATTCGAGACGGTCTCTCAAACAAATAAAAAATCTAAAACAAAAAAAATCAAATCAAATTAAAAACTCTGGAAACGGATTTTTTGATTTTTTCCAGAACCTCAACCATTTTTATTTTACATAGCCGCGGGTTTTATTATCAAGCGTAATTGGCTGGAGCCTTAATATATGAAAGGGTTTCCAGTAAGGATTTTATCGAATTTAAGCGGGTTGCCGGTCAGCACGAAAACCGCCATGCCGCTCTCGCTGTCTTTTTTACCGTCTTTTGTCCAGACGCCTTTCCACTCCACGTTTACCGTCGCGCCGCCGTTTGATACATCCATCCATTTGGTAGTGAAGGTAAGCTCTACGGAATCGAACCTGCCCAGGTTAGGGACTATTGCATTTAATCCGTTTTGCGTACTGACTGCCTTGATAATACCGGGGTCTTTGGCGGCATAACCGTTTCTGAGTACCTGGATAATTTTATTTGCGTTGTTGTAATAGACAGCTCCTTCCGGGACCGGCTTTACCTGTTTTTTTGAGCACCCGGCGGATGCCGCAAGCACAAAAAGCAGCAAGATGATAAAAGAGCGCCTCATTTATTCAAGAATTCCTTTCAGTTTGCTTAGAACCTATCTCAAAATCGCTTCCGGCTGCAAGAGGTTTTACAGAAATCGCGGCATACGGCGTCGAAAAAGGAAAATCGTCCTCAACGCAGCGCTGCTGCGCCTCCGGGCTATTTCCCCTTTTCTCCTTGTCTGCCACGGTTTCCGCTCTCTTTCGCTTCGAAATCTATTTTGACATAGGTCCTAGGGTAATTTAATGTATGAGATCCGTATACATCATTATCCACATGCGGGGCAGCGGGGTCAAGGAAGGATCTTATTTGTTGGTCTTTTTCCCCTTGGCTTCCAGGGCAAACGTATACATATTACGGCACATATCGAGTCTCCTCGAATAGACCTTCTTCGCGCTGTCATCAAGTGTTCCCAAACGGCCTTTCAGGCCTTCCGCGCTGCTGATGCGGTCCTTTAGCTGGTCTTCCGAAAGGGTCATGCTGGCGCCGGTCTCTGAACATACCTGATTGAATTCATCTATCCAGGAGCGCTCGTTTTCTGAAAGCCCGGAGCCGGCCGCATAAGCGGTCACGGAAAGAGAAAGAAAAAAAATTGAAACTGCAAAGATAGCGTCCGTTATAATTTTTTTCAAAGCGGTTTACCTCCAGTTTGGCATGCCGCGGTGGCATCTGTGGCAATCTTTAAGGGGAAACGCCACCTTTCCATGGCAGACTCCGCAGAATTGTCCCTTGAAATATGATGACATCCTGTTCTGGTCCTCGGTTACGTTTTTGATATCGAATATGTCCGGATGGCAGTTGTTGCAATCAAGCCAGCGGTTATGTGCCTCATGCGGGAAAACCGCGGAAGGGACAAAGTCCCATGCGGCCTGAAGAGTCAGGAGCTGGTTGAACGGGAACTCTTCCGGTTTGACCTTCAGATAAGAGACTGGTTTAATGAGATTTTCCTCAATTGCCTCACCCCAGTCTATCCGGTTGCCGTGATTCGATGGGGGCAGCCCGCCGGCTTTTTTTGAGAATTCCAGGGCATCGGGCCCGGCGCCGCCGTTATGGCACAGGCTGCATTTCTGTATGCCGAACGCTTCTTTTCCGTTATGGCAGGCCCCGCAGTATTTCCCCTTCACGATGGACTCCATCGTTATCCCGGTCGATCCGGTCTTGAAATTGATCTGAAGCTCGAAATGGCAGACCCTGCAGGTATAACGAAGCCGGTGCACCCAATGCGAGAAGATGACCGATTTTGCCCCAACCGGTTTCATTATGATGTTGCCGTAAGTCTCGGGCGCGGGGTCGGGCGCGAAATTAAAATTTTGTGGGTCCATCGCAGCGGAGGCGCTTGAAAGTGAAAGGAGCAGGAGCAAAAGAGAAAAAAGAGAAATCTCCCCCAGTTTATGCCGGCCAGGGCCGTTTTTTTTCATTGGAAAGCGGCGGACTTGTGGCACCGGCCGCATTCTATGAGCGGGAAGGCGACCTTACCATGGCAGGCCCCGCAGTATTTCCCGTCGAAATTATCGGCCATGGACATATGGTCTCCGCTTTTTCTGATACTGAATATTTCGGGATGGCAGAGTTCGCAACCGCTCAAGTCCATGTGTTTTTTATGGGAGAATTCGACCTTCGGCATACCTTCTAGTTTGGGAATAATATCGGCGTCGGGAGGTATGGGAAGATCCGGCCTCCTTGCGGAAACCCCGCTTATATAATCGATCAGCTGGATTTTCCCCTCGGATTCAGCTTTTTCCCAATCGATCCCGTTGCCGAATGTCTCTTTGGGGAAATCGGCCGTATACGAGTAAAAATCATAATCCTGAACAGTCTCCTTGCCTTCTGAGTGGCATTTATCGCAGCGGCGCGCCTGTTCGGGCGTGAGCCATCCGCGCGGGGCATGCGCGTTTGTACAGGCCTTGAAGACCGGTTTGCCTCTGAAGATCATCTTCCCGTTATGGCACGTGCCGCAGTAAAAACCCTTCTCGTTGTCCTTGGCCGTAATCCCAGTGCCTCCGGCTTTCATGGCGAACCCGATATCCACATGGCAGAGCCGGCATGTATAAATGGAACGGTGCAGCCAGTGAGGATACATAACGGGCGCCAAGCCGGTGTATTCCGAGTAATTGTTGATTTCTACGGTGCCGTATTCTTCAGGAAGCGGTCGTCTCTTTTTTATTCCATCTCCGTGCTGCGCGAATGCAGCGCCGGAAACCAGGAGGATGATCACTGCCGCCAATGGCAAAAATAGTTTCCTCATATTCCAAAAAGAGTATACACCTGAGGGTTTATCTTTTCAAGGGTAAAAGAGGAGGGGGTTGTATGGGGCTTCGCCCCATTCCCCAAAAGACGTAAATTCAACCCTAACCTTGCATTACTACGTTGTCATTCCGGCTTGTCCGCGTAGGGGCAGGTTTCAAACCTGCCCCTACGCTCAAGAACGATTCCCGGCGCGCTTCAGGACCGGAAAAATCCCTTCACTTGCGGGAATGACAACAAGAGTAGTTCGCTAAGGAGCGACTCCTTTTATAAGGACGGGCATTCTGCTATCCTATATTAAAGGCTGGAGGCGATGGCTTGGAAATCACAGAGGCGGACGGCATAATCCATGAGAATTTCCTGAAGATCGTCGAGGCCCTTGAGCTTGAAAAACAAAGCTCGTTCCATTCACGTACGGTTTTCCTGGATGAGGCAAGCCGGATCATACTTGTTGTGCGCAGTTTCCAGCCCCGGCTTGCGCTAAAAATCTCCTGCTCAGGAGAGAAGGCCCCCGAATTCCTTAAATATGCCTCCATTCCGGGGCACATCGAACGCATCTGCGAATATATGGAGAACATGAACGCGGCCCTGAGATCGCGATGCGCCGAAGGGGTCCGGTTCAGCGATAAGGCAGTGGACGAGGTGGATTTTCTCTTCAGGGGGCTTAAAGAGATACTCCTGGATACATCAGGCATTCTCGTTTCAAAAAATCCCGCTCTGGCCGGCGATGTAAAAAAAGCCGAGGTGTCTTTTTCTGAAAGCGCCAGGCAGTTTATTGTCCGGCACAGGGAGCGCGTTGCGGAAGGGATATGCCTCCCGAAGGCAGCCTGTCTTTATTTTGATCTGCTCGATGCCTTTAAAGCCATTGCATGGCATTCAAAGGAAATAACACAGGAACTGCTGGGCTGAGTTTTGGTTTTGTTTGCCGCCAGCTTTTTCTGCTGGAGAGCGCCTTAGTGGCTTGCCGCCTTGGGGCCCGCATTCCGGGGATAATAACTGAAAAGAGTGCTTACCTTGTCCCTGACCCAGGAGGGATACATATCATATGCCTGCTGGGCTTCCCGTGTGTAACCGAGCGCTTGGAGCGCATCCGCCTTGTTGATGTTAAAAATGGGGTTCGTCGGGTCCGAGAAACCCAATAAATTTTCTACTTCTATTATTTCTTTCAGAATATTTTTTTTATCCATGCCGTATTTCTGAATGACATCTTTATTCCTGGCTGTATTTCTTACGAATATCGCCGCATTGTCCTTGAGAAAGATAAGTTTCCATTCCGGATCGTTTATAAGTGTGGCAGGCAAGGGCACTATGAATCCCGATTCCCTGAAGACAACTGGAACGAGAATAAAATTGATGTTGAAGGCATCGAGCGACTGCTTCCATCCGGAATAGCCTTTTAAAATCTCATCCGCCACCTCGTTCACGCTGTTGTTCAGGGCACGGCCGTCAATAAAGACCTGATATTTGGGATAGAGGTCCCAAATAAGAAAACCTCCCCAGGTATAAAAATTATACATTGGCGGATCGATGTGGTTGCTCTTCAGGAACTTGTCGGCTTTTATCGGGTACCATGGGGAGACCCACTGTTTTGTAATACGCGGTTTCAAGCTCCATGGCATGCCCCGGGTAATAAAAGAGGTGCACCATACGGTCGTAATTATCAGCAAAACAGAAAAAAAGACCGGTATTGACCTGTATTTTTTTAGCTCAAGAAGGCTTTTCCCATAATAAAAAGAGAGGATGATAATCGAGAACATAAGTCCTCTGGCATAATAATTGGCAAAGAAAGCAATGAAGCAGACCGTTGCCAGCTCAGGCAGGTCTATATCTTTTAACTTCCAGTACTTGGTTATAAGCAATATGCCCAGGAGCGCTGAAAAGGCCCAGTAGAAAAGAAGCCATTTATAGTACAGCACCTTGTAAAAATAGATCAGCGGCCTGAATTCAAGGACCACGTTTGTAACCCATCCCTCGCCCCCGCCGTGACTGACTCCCACCGTATGCTGTATATCGACAAAAAATTTGGATGCAAGGCCATATAAATAATTTGCGCTTATTGCAAAGCCGTTGGGGTTCAGACCGGAGGCAAGAATACCCGCCAGCGCGCCCCAAAGTATCAGGTAATTCAGTTGTACATCAGCCCCTCTAAGCCTTTTGTAACCCCATTTGGCTGTCTCGCCGAATGCATACAGCAGGATTATTACCAACCCGACAATGAACCCAGCGTGGACGTTTGACCAGAATGCCATCAGCAGGGCAAGCAGTAAGGCGGCCGTCCACCTTTTCTTCCTCAACCCCTCCAAAAGCATTATCACAACTACGGAAAGCAGGAAAGAGACGCCCTGAGGTCTTTCATACGTATAAAAAAGCACTATCGCTGTCAGCAGCGACCCGAAAGCAGTCGAGGCCAGCGCCATCCAGGGCTTAAGGCCCCTTCTCACCAGCCAGGCATATATGAAAAACATCGGCAGGATTATAAGGAGCCCGCGGAAAATACCGATACCCTCATATCCGTCAGCAGCATAGGCTCCATAAGTCATGACCTGGCCCAGCCATTCGGTTTTCAGCCCCCGTTTTTGCATTATCGGCATTGGCTTTTGGGTCGTGTACGCAAACGGGTCCTCATCGGGAAGCGACATGTGCTGGACCGTATACTGGCCCGTTTTCAGGTGCCACCACAGGTCGGGGTCGTTCAGGGCAAAATTGGTGGAAATACCAAGCACCCATGCAAAAAACAGCAACGCCAGCAGGTGCCAGATCCAGTTTTTCGAAGAAGCGCTGTTTTTTGAAGAAGAGCTATTGTTTTGCGCGGCCATAGATGTCATCGAAGCGTATTATATCATCTTCCCCAAGGTGTTCGCCACTTTGTATCTCTATTATTTTCAGCGGTATCATCCCCGGGTTTTCAAGCCTGTGCTTTACCGTATTCGGGATATATGTGCTCTCGTTCTTGTTTATATAAAATACCTCTTCGCCTTTCTGCACCTTGGCTATCCCTGAGACCACGATCCAGTGCTCGCTCCTGTGGTTGTGCGCCTGGAGGCTGAGGCGCGCCTTGGGGTTCAGGCAGATGTGCTTTATCTGGTAACCCGAGCCTCTTTCGAGGACCGCGAAATGACCCCAGGGCCTTTCCTCCGTTTTGGGCAGGAGATATTCATGCTTTCCGTTTTCCTTCAGTTTCCCAACCAGCGATTTAACTTCCTGCACCCGGTCCCTTGGGCATATCAGAGTCGCGTCCGAGGTGTCCACGACCACCATGCCCTTGAGCCCTATAGAGGCGATTAGCCTTCCGGAGCTGAAGATTATCGAGTCTTCGGCATCTATATTCACTGAGTTTCCAACTACCACATTGTGCGCCGCGTCTTTTTCATTTATCTCGCCAAGAGCGCTCCAGCTGCCTACGTCCGACCACCCGAATTCCGACCTTACGACAAAAACGCGTTTTGATTTTTCCATCACGCCGTAATCTATGGATTCCGGCTCAATACGGGAATAGACGTCCTTCAGCGCCGCTGCTTCCTTGTCAGTGCCAAGCATTGTTTCTATTCCGGAAAAAGCGTTGTAAAGCCCGGGCATGTGCTTTTTTATTTCGTTTACCATTGTTTGGGCCTTGAAAAGGAAGATGCCGCTGTTCCACAGATAGGACTTGTCCTTTAAAAAAGCGCGCGCCTTTTTGGCATCGGGTTTTTCAACGAAACTATCCACTTTGAATATGTTTTTCCCTGCCGGCTTCCCTGATTTGATATAGCCGTATCCGGTCTCCGGCCTGTCCGGTACCATACCGAAGGTGACCAGGTTTCCAGCGGCCGCAACCGGTAAAGCTTCCACAATTGCGGTCTCGAACCGGGCCGGCTGGGTGATGTGGTGGTCAGAGGGAAGGACAAGCAGCAGGGCGTTTTTGTTTTCCTTGTATTTTTTGAATGCGGACAGGGCTATGGCCGGCGCGGTGTTCC
>JAKAEG010000181.1:0-1009 GCA_021819985.1 Nitrospirota bacterium
TGTCTGAGATTGACCACGCAAAAAGGATTTCTTTAAAATCAATACGAAAACGATCTGCAAGCGAAGCGCAAATGCAAAAATCGATATTTTTATTGTGAGACGGCAGTCAGATGGAAAGAATAATCATAGTCGATGACGACGAAGAAATAAGAAGACAGCTCAAATGGGGCCTGGGAAAGGACTACGAAGTCCTGCAGGCCGGCAACAGGGCTGACGCCCTTACCCTGGTGGGAAAAAACAGGCCAAAGGTAATTACGCTGGACCTGGGATTGCCGCCTCATGAAAATTCCGTTGAAGAAGGCCTTTTGACCCTGGCCTCGATCCTGAAGGAATCGCCATCCACAAAGGTCATCGTCATAACCGGCAATGGACAAAGAGAAAACGCTCTAAAGGCCATCCAGGCCGGGGCATATGACTATTATGAAAAGCCTGTAAACCTGCAGGAACTTAAGGTGATCGTAAACAGGGCGTTTCACCTCTATGATATCGAGGAAGAAAACCGCAATCTGCGCACCGGAATGGAGGTAAAGGCTTCAGACATGTTCGGCATGGCCGGCCAGTGCGCCGAAATTCAGAAGGTTTTCTCCACGATACGGAAGGTTGGCCCCTCAGACATTTCGGTGCTCATCATAGGGGAAAGCGGGACGGGCAAGGAGCTTGTAGCCAGGGCAATACACGCCCTGAGCCCGAGGAATAGAAAGCCTTTTATTTCCATAAACTGCGGGGCAATCCCGGACAACCTGCTGGAATCCGAGCTGTTCGGCCATGAGAAGGGGGCCTTCACCGGCGCCCACGCCCAGGTAATGGGTAAGGTGGAATACGCTGACAAGGGCACGTTCTTTCTTGATGAGATTGGAGAGCTTCCCGCCAATCTTCAGGTAAAACTCCTTAGATTTCTTCAGGAGCGCATTATTCAGCGGGTTGGCGGCAGGGAGGACATACATGTGGATACGAGGATCGTTGCCGCAACCAATCTGGATATAATGAAGGCTGTCAGAGAGAAGACCTT
>JAKAEG010000181.1:1019-6917 GCA_021819985.1 Nitrospirota bacterium
ACCTTCCGGGAAGACCTTTATTACCGGCTTGGCGTCATGGTATTGAACCTGCCGCCGCTTAGAGAGCGGAGCGGCGACATAATGGTTCTGGCAAACCTTTTCTTGCTAAAATTCGCCGGACAGGTGGGCAAGAAAGTGAAGGGATTGAGCAAGCAGGCCCAGCAGTTCATTGAGTCCTATAACTGGCCGGGCAATATCAGGGAGCTTGAAAACAGGATACAAAGGGCGGTCATAATGTCCGAGTCACCAGTAATTGATATACACGACCTTGGGTTCACGGAGACCGAAAGTCATTCAAATGCCTTTAATATGAGGGGGAAGTCCCTGAAGGCGGTAAAAAACAAAGTGGAAAAGGACCTTGTGATCGATGTTATAGACCGGCACAAAGGAAATATGGCGAGGATCGCCGAAGAGCTTGGCGTAAGCCGGCCTACCCTTTACGACCTGATAAAAAAACACGGAATAGGAGGCCAGCAGGGCAGCGCCACAGTTGAGGGGAAATAAAACTTTTAACTTTTAACTTTTGGCTTTTTGATGTCCAATAAAATGTCCCGGGCTGCATTCAAAAAATGTAAAAAAAGCCGTCAATCACCCTGATTTGCCGAATATCTTTACACTTTTGGTTTTTTCGTTTTAAGGTTTTTTCTTTAAAATCAGGGAGTTATCTTTTTGGCACGGAATGTGCAGATAGCATAATATACAGGTAATAAAAAATAAAGGAGAGGAAGAGGAAAATGAAAAAATTAAAAAGTGCCGTTATTATAACTTTTTCTCTCATGGTTTTCCTATTTTCGCTGCGTGCGGCGCAGGCGGACCTTATATTTCACTTGGATGATGCCTTCAGTGGGACAGCTCCAACAGGCAGCCAGCCGTGGCTTTCAGCCGATTTTCATACGGTAGCTCCTGGCGATGTGCTTTTGACGATGACCAATTATCTTCAGAATGGACAATATGTCAGCGGCTGGTATTTTAATGTGAACCAAAATGATCTCAACGTCCTTACGGCTGGCGATTTTTCTTGGAACTCGGGAAACAAGGCAAATTCCATTGATGTGGCTACTTCTGAAGGACAGAGTGGTTATAACGCGGATGGCGATGGCTACTATGATATCGTTTTCAATTTTCCAACATCGAGTCCCAATCAGTACTTTGGCAGTTCAGGCGGCACGACTTCTGTTTATGAAATAAAACTGCCGGGTCTCACTGCAAACGATTTTGCTTACATGTCGTATGAGAAGAACCAAGGGGAATCAGGACCTTTTTATTCAGCTGCCCATGTTCAGAATATTCCTATTCCGTGCGGTACCAGCAGCGGATGGGTCTCAGCCACAGAGGCCCAGGTGCCCGAGCCGGGCTCGCTTCTTCTGCTGGGCAGTGGTCTGCTGGGCTTGGGAGTTTTCTACAGCAGGAGAAAATTTAAAAAGTAACTGTACTCGTTCATATTCCACAAAAAAGGAGGCCCTAGGGCCTCCTTTTTTAATTGATGCGCCGGATCGCATATGAATGGATATTGAAGTCTTTTTAATCCAGTTTTGGCCTTGGCGTCTGATTTGTAGGGGCCGGCAGTATTGGATATTCGATTTCCGGCTGAACGCCCGTAGTTGCCTTCAGGAAATCCTCTATCTTGCCTGCCTCTCCGCTGGTGAGGGAGATACCCAGTTGTGCCGCCCCCATGATCTTTATTGCTACTTTAAGGTCCCATACTTTGCCGGAATGGAAGTATGGAGGCGTCAGAGCTATGTTCCGCAGGGAAGGGGCCTTGAAAACGTATTGATCTGATTTGGAGTGGGTTATCTTGTAGCGCCCGATATCGCCCGCAATTATCTCGGACGGCGGCCTTTCGGCAAGGCCGAACGGATAGTATGCCTGCCCACCCATGTTGATCCCACCGTGGCACCTGGCGCAACCCTTGTCCATGAAAAGTTTTAGTCCCTCTTTCTGGGATGCGGTTAGCGCCCTATTGTTGCCCTTCAGGTAAAGGTCGAATGGAGAGTTCGGAGTAATGAGCGTAGCTTCAAAGGCCGCTATGGCCTCTGCCGCGTTATCGAAGGTTACCGGGTCTGCCTGTCCGGGGAAGATCTTTTTGAAGAGCGCAACGTATCCTGGCATGCTCTTAAGGGTCCTGACCACCTCCTCCGGGGTGTTGTTCATCTCTACCGGAGCCTGCATCGGGCCTTTTGCCTGCTGCTTAAGGTCCTTTGCCCTGCCGTCCCAGAACTGGGCAATGTTGAATACGGAATTTAAAACGGTAGGAGCATTCCTGGGTCCTTTTTGCCAGCGGTGGCCTATGGAGGCCTCCCCGTAATCAACGCCGCCCATCCCAACGTTGTGGCAGGTGTTACAGCTTATGAGAGCGCTGGACGAAAGCCGCGGATCAAAATACAGCATTTTTCCCAGCCCCTCCTGCTCCGGCGTAATAAGCTTCCTCCTGACCTCCGAAACTTTTTGGGGGATCGGCTTGAAAAGCGACTGTGCTTTTTTCATCAAATTGCCGGCGGCAAACGCAGTCGGCCCCATAAACAGGAAAAACGGCAAAAGAACAAGACTTACCATCTTTTTCATATGCTTGACCTCCTATCGACTAAAGATTATCACCAAGGATTTTTAAGTCAAAAACCTTATGGAACAATGGATGCGTGCGCGGAAGAACGAAGAAATTTTGGAATGGAAATTAAATAGGGATTACGGAAAGCCATGTCGGGAATTTTTACAACTGTGAAAAAATTTTACAGAATTTAAAGGCCGGAGGAAGACCATTAAAAGGTAACTTATTGAAAATAAGAGATATTTTATCGGTATCATTCTTGCGAAAAGATATGTTAGAGAGGCCGGATTTAAAATATTTCCGAATGAAAGGAGGGGGATTTAAAAAAGTTTTCGTCCGGACGTTCAAATCTTAAAAAGTTTCTTATGCATTTGCCCTGTATTCCAAAGTTTCAATCCTGGCAATTTCCAATAGCTTTATGACAAAAATCTAGTCCCAAAAAAGTATCAAGGTCATAAGAAAATATTTATCGCGCAAAACTTGTTGAGGAAAAGAAAGGATGATCTAAGACAAATGAAAAAGATACTACAAGCATTTGCAGTTTTAATGTTGTTCGTACTTGTGGGGATGTTTACTGGAACCGCCCGGGCAGATTCGATTACTTTTTCTCTGAACGTTCCTAATTCGCAAATCTCCGGCTACCCCGGACCGTATGCCAACGTAACGGTCGATCTTACAGGCACCACTACGGCGGACGTCACTTTTCAGGGGCTCTCTAATTACCTTCTGGGTGGTGCACAAAGCGCAGATCTTAATGTGAACGCAAGCAGCTTTACTGCCACCGGCTTTGGCTGGACAGGCGGTGGCAGCAGCACCTCACTCTCTGATACGGGTTCGGGCACTGTAGATGGATTTGGTATCTTCAATCTCACGCTCAAAGACTTTGACGGCTTCCCCGATGCCGTTAAATCGTTAACATTCACTTTGACAGACACTTCAGGCACATGGAGCAGCGCATCAAACGTGCTTACGCTGAATAGTGATAATTATTCGGCTGCTGCCCATATCTTCGTACCGAATGCGGATGGCTCTGCTGCTCTAGCCACAGGCTATGCCGCCGGTCGTCAGAACGTTCCAGAGCCGGCCACGCTCTTCCTGATTGGCAGCGGCCTCGTTGTGCTTGCTTTATTCAGGAAGTCATTCAGAGAAAAAATAATAAATTAAAAATCAGTTTTTCTCATTCTGATGATTAAGAGGTATCCTTCGGGATACCTCTTTTCTTTTCCATCTCTGCAACTGTTCGCTGATAAATATGTGCTTTACTGCCGGCTTCTTGCCCTCGCGTATCTAAAAGAATATATTTTCCCTCTTGTTCCGAAGACAAAATCGCTGCGAGGATTTCACGGCGATGTGATAGGAGTTACATTTTTTTTGGCGGAAGGTTTTTAAACTAAAAAGGTCTAATTGCATTGTTCTTTGTAAATTAGTGGTACAGTCGTTTCCGAAAAGGTAAACCATGGGCAACCATGGGGCACAAAGCCGCGGGACCCGGTCAGGGTCAGCCGGGCTGCCGAAGAAACAGTGCTTGCTCACGGTTACCTTAGCGTGGTTTCAGGCCTGTTTCCTTTAAAGGGAAACAGGCCTTTTTATTTTTTAAAACACACAGTTTTAAGGCTTTCATAAAGACTGTTCAGACGTCCAAAAAAGAGGAGCAAAAATGAAAAAAGCCATGGTCCGGAGAATTCCACCCTGCATCAATACGCCCACCGCCGGTATTTTTAAGGAAGGCAACGGAGAGATGAAGACCCTAATGAATATCTTCGCTATTTTGGTTCTCTCGCTTTCTTTAATGTCATGCGGTAGCGGCGCGGGATCCTCCGCGCCTTCCTCAGCACAGACCTTCTCTGCAGCACAGGTCAAGGCGTCATCGACATTTCCTTCAACATCTCGCGTTTTTTATATCGATTACGATAATGGCAATGATTCGAACAATGGGCTATCAAAAAGTGTGCCTTGGAAACATCAGCCTTACATGAAGGGATTCACTGGCTCATATGTGCACCAAGCCGGGGATATCTTTGTCTTCAAGGGCGGTGTGACTTGGGCTTACTCGGCGGCAGACCCGGTATTTCCAATGATAATAAAGACCGGCGGCGCAACGGGCAATCCCGACCAGTACACAGTTGACAAGACATGGTTTGCAGGCACTTCTTATACGCCTCCCGTTTTCGATGGCTGCCAGACGGCGGAGGGTCTGAATGTGTGCGGCCTGAATGGGGCGGCCACACTGGGGAAAAATAGCTGGTTGATTAGTGACAACAACGGCCAATATTCCGTGTCAAACATTATCATTAACGGGCTGCAGCTTCAGGATATTGGCGCGCCCATACCATCTGGCGATGACGGCTCCGGGGCGGCGATCGCATTTTTGGGCAGTGAGAGCTCGATAGAGATAAAAAACTGCATACTTGCCCCCCATGCCATAACGGCCTTTGTCTATGCCAACAATCCCGGCGCAGCCCAGAAAAACGCTAGTGCCATTTATGTGCATGACAATAAGATAAGCTATGCCGGACGGGGGACAATCTACGGAAATACCGGATATACCGTCAATGATGTAAGGGTCTATAACAACAAATGGCAGGGCCCCGGGCTAACGCTTGCCAGTGCCCTATATAGCTCTGGGGGATTTCACAATGACGGGCTGATGGTTGGCTGTCCCGCCAACTGCACTGGGACCACCCCGACTATGACCAACATCCTTTTCTATAACAATCTGTTCAACGGGTCATGGGAGTATTGCACGGCCCAGTACTATTCAAACGGATATACAAACAACACTTCCATCTACAACAACGTCTTTGCGATCGAAAACAATTCCTCTAACGGCTCCCCTATGCAGAATTTTATACAATTCAATTATAATTCCAGCGCAAGCGATTGGGGCAACATAAATATTTATAATAATACTTTTTCCAGTGATTCTTTACTGGGCTATAACATTGGCGTAAATAAAGCTGTCACTTTTTCATACCCATCAAACAACATAAACCCTCTCTACATAAACATTCAAAACAATATTTTTTCCGGATTGCCGATAGGCATTGTAGTTGGTTCTGGTACTTGGAATGCCCTCAATATCGACCATAATTTTTATAATCTAACAACTGTGGGGGGGTACGGTTACCTGGATTACGTCGGCGGAGGATCAAATACATATGGGTCTGTTGCCTCAGCCTGTGCCGCCGGATATGACTGTAACAGCCTTGGCGGCGATAATTATTCAAGCTCGTATCCCGGATTTGCCTCTGTGCCGGATGGAACTACAGGCAGCGGCAACTGGCAGCTGCTGGCTTCCTCTCCTGCTGCGGAGGCGGGGGCGAATCTGACCGGGACATTTACGGCCGGAAATT
>JAKAEG010000182.1 GCA_021819985.1 Nitrospirota bacterium
ACTATTCAAGAAGACTTTTGACGGAAGACGAAAAAAACAAAAAAACAACTCTTCCAAAAGATGCACGACTGTTTAGACATAATCCTTTAACTTCTCAAACTGCCTCGGCAACTACAGTTTTCTCCTATTCATATAAAACAGATAAGTTTAGTCCTGGTAAAGGTGGATGGAAAACAAATTATGCTGGAATGGAAAAATTAGAGAAGGCAAATAGATTAATTAAAAGTGGCAACACATTGAGCTTTGTTAGATATTTTGATGATTTTCCCTATGCGGCAATCAACAATATATGGGATGATACGCGCACTGGTGGATTTGGAGACGAGAAAATTTATGTCGTTCAGACCATAGAAAAGGTCATTCATCGTTGTCTTGCAATGACCACCGATCCGGGCGACCTGGTCCTTGACCCTACTTGCGGCAGCGGGACCACAGCCTATGTGGCCGAACAATGGGGGCGGCGCTGGATTACGATAGACACAAGCAGGGTTGCCCTGGCACTTGCCCGCACTCGCATAATGAGCGCCAAATATCCCTATTACATCCTTTCGGACACGCCTGATGGCATCCAGAAGGAATCCGAAATTTCCGGCCATCTTCCGCCCGATATGCTGCCCAAAACAGAAGGGGACATAAAGAAAGGCTTCGTCTACAAGCGGGTGCCGCATATTACGCTTAAATCCATAGCCAATAATCCCGATATAGACGCAATCCATTCCAAATGGCAGGAAAAGCTTGAGCCCATGCGGGCGGAACTGAATAAACAGCTTAAAGAGAAATGGGAAGAATGGGAAATCCCCAGGGATGCCCCTATATCCCAAAATAAAGGGTGGCCGGAGAAGGCAAAAAAGCTTTTAAATGAATATTGGAAGCTCCGGCGCGAGCGTCAGAAAGAGATTGATGATTCCATACAGAAAAACGCCGATACGGAAATCCTTTACGATCAGCCTTATGAGGACAAAAAACGGTTGCGCGTAGCCGGGCCGTTCACGGTAGAAAGCCTCTCGCCTCATCGTGTTCTTGCGGCTGATGAGGAACTGCCCGCCTCAGAGATCGAGGGGCGCAAGGCGAGCGCAAGCGGCCAGTTCGCAAACATGATTATTGAGAACCTGAAAAAAGCAGGGGTCCAGAATACCAAAAAAGGCGAGCGCCTGAAATTCGACCGCCTTGAGCCGTTCGCGGGCACATGGATTCAAGCAACAGGCGAGTATACTGAAAAAGATAAATCGAAACGGGTTGCCGTCTGCATCGGGCCGGAACACGGCACGGTAGGCCCGGAGCTGATAAAAGAGGCCGCCAAAGAGGCGGTTGAAGGTATCGGGTTTGACCTGCTGATTGTATGCGGATTTGCTTTTGATCCGCATGTATCTGAAGAGGCCAGAAGATACGGAAAGCTTACCGTTTTAACGGCCAGGATAAATCCTGACCTTGGCATGGATGAGCTTCTGAAGAAGACCTGGGCCGGAAACCTCTTCATGGTATTTGGCGAGCCGGATATTGAGGTCAATAAACAGAAGGACGGCAAGATCAGTCTTGAGATAAAGGGGCTTGATATTTACGACCCTACTACCGGGGCAATCAGGAGCAGTTCGACGGATGACATCGCTTGCTGGTTTATAGATACGAATTATAACGGCGAGAGCTTCTTTGTCCGCCATGCCTATTTCCTTGGCGCGGATAAGCCTTATGAAAAGCTTAAAAAGGCCTTAAAGGCCGATGTGGACGAATCCGCCTGGGAATCCCTCTATACGACCGCAAGCCGCCCGTTTGAGGCTCCCAAAACCGGCAAAATCGCCGTAAAGGTCATAAACCATTACGGGGATGAGGTGCTGAAAGTGTTTCAGATATAAAAGGACGTCGCAGCTTTTGGATAAAGGAGAAAATGAATGACCAAGGCTGAAAAAGAAATAAAAGACCCTGATCTGGCGAAAGTTGGCGTCGCGCTACGGCGCGCGGCCGTCAGGGCGAGGAAGATTGCTGAGGAAACGCATACTCCCTTAATCGTTTACGAAAATGGACGGGTCGTCAAAAAATATCCTTGGAAGAAAAAAGCGAAAGGAGATTAAGCGTATGCAGATTCTAAAATCAAAACTGGAAGATCTTTTAAAGGGCCTGCCTGAAAAGGTTGACGTGGAAGACCTTATGTACAGGATATATCTTCTTCAGAAGATCGAGGCCGGGGAAAAAGACATTGCCGAGGGCAGGACGGTTTCGCACAAGGAGGCTATTGAAAGGCTCTCAAAGAAATGGCAGAACTGATCTGGTCCGACAGGGCCTTGTCAGATTTGGAAGGCATCTATGACTATATAGCCTCGGGCTCCCATGTTTATGCCAGCTACACAATTCAAGACCTTTTTGATTCCTCTGAAAGGCTGAAGATATTTCCCGATTCCGGACGCCACCTGCCGGAGTTTCCCGAACTGCCATATAGGGAACTGGTTCTGGGCAACTACCGGACAATCTATCGCTTCGACAATGATCGGGATACAGTGATCATCGTTACCGTTGTACATGGCAGCCGCTTAATAAAGGAGTCCTACTTATCAGAGTGAAAAGCTTGATGAAATCCAACTGGAGATAAAATGGAGAAAAATATTGAATGAGGAGAATAGGGGACGGTTCTATTTAAATTAAAAAATGGGCCACGTGGATGGAAAGAAACATGAAAATAGTCATTATCGCCGGGCCGAATGGGGCGGGAAAGACGACCTTTGCGCGGGAATTTCTTCCAACGGAGGCCGGCCGCCCTGCCGTTGTAAACACGGCCAGGAGATTGAGATTGTGGAAGGAAGAAATAATTGAACACTCTTAACACATTGAACTATAAAGAGAAAAACGATATATGCACAATATGAGCACTATAAGGCACATAATTTGCCAACAATTAAAATATCCTTTTAAAACGTAAACTTAGCTATGCCGGATAGAAATCTTGATAATTTGCTTAAACTTTATAACCCTTGGTGGGACGACCGCCAGGGACATTGGAGAGAAGACCTGCCTGATTACAAACGACCTGTTGTCCGCGAACTGATCTCCGATATCGATGAACTACCCCAAATTATATCCATAACCGGACCGCGCCGGGTCGGCAAAACGACCGCTCTAAGGCAGACTATTTGTCATCTGTTGGATAAGCGGGATATCGCCGCTTCACGTATCCTTTATTTTTCTTTTGATGACCCGGAAGTTTTTGGATCAGAAGATTTGCAACGGGTTATTTTCGATAAATTGATCGAAAAAATGAAAGTTGATTCTAAGGATAGGACGCTAAAGTATTTCTTCCTGGATGAAATTCAGCGGTTGCCAAAATGGGAATTGTTTCTTAAGAGATATTATGATCTGAAGTTTCCAGTCCGTTTTATCATATCCGGATCGGCATCGTCTGCTATCTTCAGGCAAAGTCAGGAAAGTCTGTTAGGCAGAATCAAGGACCGCCATCTTTTGCCCTTCAGCTTTCGGGAATACTGTTTTTATCGTCTGCGCAGCAGCCCGCAGTTTTCATCAATTGTTGGTGGGCACTTCGGACTTCGTCAATTCTTAATGGAAGGCAACTGGCAAGATGTCATCGGCTCCATAAAACAGCTCGAATTTGAACTCGCGTCTTTTGAAGGCGATATTCGAGAGGCCATTATCACTTATTGTCGAGAGGGTGGCTTTCCAGAGGTTTGGCCATTGGCCGATCCTGTGCGCAAGATAGAATATTTGATGGAGCAACAGGTGAGAAAGGTCTTGTATGAGGACCTTATGACTCTCACCCAGTATCGAAAACCGGAAAACGTTCTGAGATTTTTTGTCTATCTCCTGGCGCATCCTGGTGCGGAAATCAATATGGCGACTTTGGCAAAACAAATCGGCGTTGAGCGTCGCATTGTCGAAGAAAATCTGCCCCGGTTAATTATGACGGATTTGATCATTCGCATTCAGAAATTCAGCCATCAGCCTTTAAGAGTGCGCCAGGGAAATATCAAATGCTATCCTGTGGATTTGGCGCTCAGGAATGCAGTACTTAAGACATGGGAGGATTTTACAAAAAATCCGGTTATGATGGGCATGTATGCTGAAAATCTCGTTGCTCATGAAGTTTGTAAGTGGCCGGAAGTAATTGAGGTCGCTTATTATCGGGAAAAGAAAAATGAGGTCGATTTTGTGATTACTTATGGTGGAAGCCTATATCTGCCTGTTGAAGTAAAGCACCGAAAATCTGATGACAGGGCTGCCGGGCTCAAGCATTTCATGAAAAAGTATAAGCTCGATTTCGGTGTAGTCATAACGCGGGGGCGGGAGTGCCATTTTACTGAAAATCTTCTTCATCTTCCATTGCGCTATTTCTTGTTAACAAATTGAGATTATGAATAAAAACATGAAAATAGTCATTATCGCCGGGCCGAATGGGGCGGGAAAGACGACCTTTGCGCGGGAATTTCTACCGAAGGAAGCCGGCTGCCCCATCTTTGTGAATGCTGATCTGATTGCGGCGGGCATTTCTCCATTCAAACCCGAGATCGCCTCTTTCCATGCCGGCAGGCTCATGATGGAAGAGATCAAAAGGCATGCGGCGAGTGGCGAGAATTTTGCATTTGAAACCACTTTGAGCGGAAAGACGTATGCTCACCTCATTCCTGAATGGCGTACAATAGGACATGAAGTTAAATTAATTTTTCTTTATCTCCCCGATGTTGCAGCCGCGATTGAAAGAGTTAAGAATCGTGTGCGGCAGGGCGGCCATAGCGTGCCTGAGCATACTATCAGACGCAGATATGAAAAAGGCTGGAACAATTTTCAGCATCTTTATAAACAATTGGTGAATGCCTGGGTTCTCTATGATAATTCGGGCCCAAGGCCAAGAATTCTCGATAAAGGAGAAAATAAATGACCAAGGCTGAAAAAGAGATAAAAGACCCTGATCTGGCGAAAGTTGGCGTCGCGCTGAGGCGGGCCGCTGCCAGGGCAAGGAAGATCGCCGAGGAGACACGCACTCCCTTAATCGTTTACGAAAATGGACATGTGGTCAAGAAATACCCATGGAAGGAAAAGAGCAAAAGGAAAAGGTGAATGTTTTCTCGGGTATTTTATAACGCGCAAGGTCATGGCCGGAGACGATTTCAAGCGCCTGGCCGGAACTATGACCAATATCACCTATGAAAATCCTCCTCCACGTCTGCTGCGCCAACTGCGCCGTCTACCCGTTGCGGGAATTGGGTGAAAAGGGGTTCCAGGTGAAAGCCCTCTGGTATAACCCGAACATCCACCCCGCCCAGGAATATCTGAAGAGGCTTGAGGCCGTAAGGGAGCTTGAAAAACTCTGGAAGGTGGAGATCTCCTACCGCGACCACTACGGCCTCATGGATTTTCTGGCCCGCACGGGAGGGGAAGGCGAAAGGGCGGAGGGCGTCCGCTGCCGGCAATGCTACCGCATGAGGCTCCATGAGACGGCGGAGACGGCGAAAAGGATGAAGGCGGACGCATTTTCCACCACGCTTCTTTTTAGCCCCTACCAGAAGTTTGATATAATAACGGCCGAGGCGGCCGAGGTCGAATCTCTTTATAATATCCCCTTCCATTTCGAGGACTGGAGAGCGGGTTTCAGGGAAGGGCAGAGGCTTTCAAGGCAGCTCGGGTTCTACAGGCAGAAGTACTGCGGCTGCATCTTTTCGGAGATGGAGCGTTTCATGGGGAAGGGCGGCCCTGCCGCCCTTTTGAATGGGCGGTGAGCGCAATGGGCGGGCTTCAGCAGATTGGAAAATTACTGGTCTTCGCGGGGGTGGCGCTGGCCCTGATCGGGGCTTTGCTGATATTCGCGGGCAGGCTGCCAGGAGCGCCTTTCAGATGGATCGGCAGGCTGCCCGGCGACATCCTGATAAGGAAAAAGAATTTCACTTTTTATTTCCCTCTGGCCACAAGCATACTATTGAGCATCATTCTCACCATCATATTGATGATCCTGAGGAGGAGATGACGGTGCGGTCCATTTCAAGATGCATCCGGGTTTTTTCATTTTCATTTTTGCTTTTTCCCCTGCTTCTTTTTTTTCTTTCGGGGGCTGCCCGCGCTCAGGACGTAAGGGTGCTGCTGCTGGACGGGGAGTTCAACCAGATACCGGCCGCGGGGGAGAAGATATCGCTGCTGGACACTACGGCGGGCAGGCTCCTGCTTGGGGACAAGCCCTACAGCGGGCAGATTGAGGTCTGGAGGGGCTCTGGCGGGCTTTACCTGATAGACAAGGTTGATCTCGAAGACTATGTGAAAAGCGTTGTGAAGTCCGAGACCGGAAAGGACTGGGCCCTGGAGGCCCTGAAGGCGCAGGCCGTGATCTCCCGGACCTATGCGGTAAACAAGCTGATCCATTCGGAGCAGATGAAGTACGACCTCACTTCCTCCGTGCTGGACCAGGTCTACGGGGGCGACGTCGGGGACAACAAGGATGTCAGCGAGGCGGTGGATGACACCAGGGGACAGATACTGGTCTATAACGGGCAGCCCATAGAGGCTTTTTTCCATTCCACATCCTGCGGCGAGACGGAAGACCCCTACGCGGTCTTCGGCAGGCATATCCCATATCTGAAGCCGGTCAAGGTAGACTGCGGGCTCTCCCCGTATTCGTCATGGGCCAGGAGGTTTCCAGCCGCCAGGATCGAAGCGGCGCTCAAAGCCGGGGGCATCGACACCGGCGCAATAAATGACATAAAGATAAAATCCTACACCTGCACGGGCAGGGTGGCGGACCTGGAGATAGACGGGACCAAGGGCGTCTTCACCCTGAAGGCCGGGGACGCAAGAAAGCTTCTGGGGTGGAAGGCCCTTCCCAGCACCGAATTCACGGTCCGCCCCAGCGGCGGTTTCTGGGAATTCGAGGGGAAGGGCTATGGACAC